>DATKRH010000291.1:0-39068 GCA_035532295.1 Streptosporangiaceae bacterium | reverse complement strand
CCCGGTTGTTCCCGGCGTCGGTGATGTACAGGTCCCCGGCGGTGTCGGTGGCGAGCTGGCCGGGGCTGGCGAGCTGGGCGGTGGTGGCCGGGCCACCGTCGCCGCCGTTGCCGGGGATCCCGGCCGCGGATCCGGCGATGGTGTAGATGTCGCCCTTGGTCAGGGACATGCCCCACTGCTGGCCGGTGGCGGCGGCGATCTCCTGGACCCGGTTGTTGCCCAGGTCGCCGATGTAGATGTTCCCGGCGGGGTCGACGGCGATGCCCTCGGGGGCGGTCAGCAGCGCGGTGGTGGCCGGGCCGCCGTCGCCGCGGGTCCCTTGCTGGCCGGCGGTTCCGGCGAGGGCGTAGATGTCACCCCGGGTCATGCCGCTGCCGGTGGCGGCGGGGATCTCCTGGACCTGGTCGGTGAGGTTCCCGGCGATGAACAGGTCCCCGGCCGAGTCGGTGGCCAGGGCGTACGGGGCGTCGAGCAGCGCCAAGGTGGCCGCGCCGCCGTTCCCGGTGTCCCCGGCGGTCCCGGCTGCGCTGCCGGCGAAGGTGGAGATGTAGCCGGTGGCCGCGGCGACTTCCTGGACCCGGTTGTTGAGGGAGTCGGCGATATACAGGTTCCCGGACGGGTCGACGGCCACGCTGGTGGGCTGGGTGAGGAGCGCCGCGGTGGCCGGGCCGCCGTCGCCGCTGCTGCCCTGGTAGCCGCCCGCCGACCCGGCCACGGTGTACACGTCCCCGGCGGTCATCGGGATGCCGAACTGGGTATGGGCCGCGGCGGCGATCTCCTGGACGCGGTTGCCGGCGTTATCGGCGACGAAGATGTCGCCGCGGGCGTCGGAGCCGATCCCGAACGGCATGCTCAGCCCGGCGGCGGCCGCGTTGCCGCCGTTCCCGTCCTGGCCGAACATGCCCGCCCCGCCGGCGAAGTCGGACAGGTCACCGGTCGAGGCGGCGAGCTTGCGGATCTCGTTGTTGCCGGTGTCCGCGGCGTACACGTCGCCGCTGCTGTCCAGCGAGATGTCAGTCGGGCGGGTCATCAGCGCGGAGCTGCCCGTGCCGCCATTCCCGGAGTACCCGACAGCGCCGGACGGGCTGCCCGCGATCGTATACACGAAGTCGGCGGTCATGGACTGGCCGAACTCGGTGTGGCCGGTAGCGGCGACTTCCTGGATCCGCATGTTCTGGGAGTCGGCGATATACAGGTTCCCGCCGTTGGTCTCCCGGACGCTCGCCGGGAACCACAGGTCCGATGCGGTGGCGGCCTTGCCGTCATTCCCGATGGTGCCGTCCCCGGTGCGCCCGGCGACGGTGTAAATATCGAGCCTGGTCATGGAGATGGTGCCCCACTGGGTGCCCGTGGTGTCGGGGACTTCCTGGATCCGGTCGTTCGCGGAGTCGGCGATGTACATGTCGCCCGACGCGCCGATGGTCACGCCCTGCGGGTCGTCCAGCAGCGCGCTGGACGCCGCGTCGCCGTCGCCGCTGCTGCCTGCGGTCCCTGCCGGGCTCCCTGCGACGGTATAGACGAAGTTGGCCGTCATCGACTGACCCCAGGCCGTCTCGTTCGTCGCGGCGATTTCCTGGATCCGGTTATTGCCCGCGTCCGCGATGAACAGGTTCTCGCTGGTCCCGCCCGTGTGCACCGACACCGGGTCGTTCAGGTCCGAGGAAGTGGCGGCCTTGTTGTCGTTCCCGATCGTCGCGTCGCCGGTCCGGCCCGCGATCACGTAGATATCGCCGGCGGTCATCGGGCTGACGCCGCGCTGGGTGCCCGTCGCGGCCGGGACCTCCAGCAGCCGGGCGTTCGCCGAGTCGGCGATGTACAGGTTCCCCGCCGAGTCCAGCGTCACCCCGCCGGGCTGGTCCAGCAGCGAGCTCCCCGCTGCGGTGCCAGACGGCGACGCCCCCGCCTTCCCGGTGTCGCTCCCGGCGATCGTGTACACGTCCCCGGCAGTCATCGCGATGCCCCACTGCGTCCCGGACGTGCCCGGCACCTCCTCCACCCGGTTGCCCAGGGTGTCCGCGTAATAGACATCCGAGCCTGACGCGAACACCGACCCCGGGTTATTCACCGCCGCCGACGTCGCCGGCCCGGACTGCCCGGTACCGGTCGCCTGCCCGCCGATCGTGTAGATGTCACCCGGTGCCGCCTGCCCGGTCGACAGGGACGACGACCAGTTATCAGCCCACCCGTACCCCATCGGCCCCGGCGCCCCCGCCTTCACCTGCTGCTGCGCCAGCGCCGCGTCATACGTCCGGGTGAACCCCAGCGCCGGCCCGAAACCCGGGACCGACACATCACTGCCGGACTGGGTGAAGTCCCCGTCCTCGGTGTTCACCGGATCCCCCGCCGTCGCCTGCCGCACCCCCGGCGCCGCCGCGTTCCCCCCGCCCGGGGTCGACTGCTCCGGCACCTCCCCGCCCGCCGACGGCGCCAGCGCCTGCGTGCCCGCACTCGCTGGCGCCCCCGCCAGCACGTATGGCTGCCCCGTCGCCCCGTCCGAGGCCGTGAAATCCGCCGGCGCCGCCCCGCCCAGGTAACCCACCCCCGACAGCGCCGCCGGCCACCCCGTGAAGCTCTCCTGCACCGAGCACGCCGGCGACGCCCACGAAACCAGGGAGCTGCCCTGCAGGCCGCTGAACGCGGGCAGCGCGTCAGCCTGCCACGTATTCACGGTCCCTGAGTCCGGGCACCCCGAACCGCGACCGGTCACCGTGAACCCGCCGCCGTCTACCCCCGCCAGCAACGGCACCGCCGTCCCCGCCGACGCCGACGAGTACGCGCAGTTCAGCGACACGTACAACCCGGTCCCCGACCCTGCCAGCGCATACCCGATCGCGTCCGTCAGCAGCGCGGACCCCGAACTCCCCGCCAGCGCCGGCGCCGTCCCCAGCACCGCGAGGTTCCCCGTTACCGCCGCGCCCCACGTCGCCGCCGTCGACAGCGCATCCGACGGCACGCTGGTCGCGCACGACGTGGTGCTCGGGTCCCCGATGATGATCGCCGAGTACGCCGCGAACTGCGCCGTCGACAGTGCGTCCCACTGCGACGGCGTATCCACCGTCACCGTGTACCCCGACGGCACCGCCGCCGCCTCCGCGCTCGACAAACCCCCGCTCACGCTCGACGACAAGACCAGCACCGACCCCGACGACGCCCGTGCCACAGACGCCCCCGCAGCCACCGACACCCCCACGGCCGCCGACACTGTGAACGCCACCGGCACCACCGACGACCCCGCCGCCACCACCGGCCCCAGCACCCCCGCCACCACCCGCCGCAGACCCCGCCCCGCCCGCCGCCCAGGCATCCCCGCCCCGGCCTGCCCCGAACCGCCCGCACCCAGCCCGCGTACCCAGCCCATCAGCCATCCCTCACGCCCGGGCAAGGCATGCCGCGCCAGGCAGGCATCACGCCAGCCAGCAGGCCCCACCGCAACGACAAACCGTCGCCCGATTCCTATCCCGGCTAGCAAATAGGGGGAAGGGGTTAGTTTTATGGCTTAATAGATAGATAAATAATGTGATATCAACTCTCGCAGGACGCGTCTTTTCTGCCGACAGCGGGCGTGCCGCGTTCCCGGCCGGGGTCAGCGCGCGTGTATCGATGCTCATAGGCATGCCCGCCGGCGAGTTCCGGCTCGTCACGGAAGTCAGGCCGGCGGGGCGAAACCGGTGGCGCCGGGCTGGCCCGGGGAAGGCATGCCCGGGGGAGGCTGTTTCGGGGTGGAGTCGCCGTTTGACGGGCTCGCGGCAGGGCCCGCCGGGGCCCAGCGCATCGGCGGCGGGGCACCAGGCATGGGCGCGGGCCAGGCACTGCCGGGCGGAGGTCCGGTCAGGTGGTCAGTCGGCTCGGGCCGCTGGCTGGCGAGCCGGGCCTGCTCGCGCTGCCGCCGGACGGCCAGGACCGCGGCCAGGAAGGCCGCCGGCGGCGTTCCCGGCGGCGGGGGCGGGCTGACCTGGGCCACCACCGCGGAGGCGATCCGCAGGCCCAGGTCATCACGCGCGGCAGGCGTCAGCTCGTAAAAGCGCCGCAGGTAGCTGCCGGCCGCCTCGGCGGTCTGGTCGGACAGCCGGGACGTCTGCGCGACCTGCGCCCAGCCCAGCAGCGGCGGCGGGACGACGGCGAACATCGGCGGCAGTTCCGGACGGCGTGGCGCCCGCTCCTGGATCACGTAGGTGCCGGCGAACATGTCGCCGAGCCGTTTCCCCTTGACCGACACGATCGAGGTGATGAGGCCGATTGGCGCGCCCAGGACGCTCCAGATCTCGATGGCGCCGGTGAGCGCCCGGACCAGCGCCTGCCGGAACCGCACCGGGCCGCCGTCGTCGCTGATCACGCGCAGCCCGAAGGCCATCTTGCCGGGCGTCTTGCCGCGGGTCATCGTCTCGAAGACGGCCGAGTAGCCGACCACGATCACCACGTAGCAGCTGAGGAGGACCCCGGCCGTCGTGGCCGCGCTGAGGTGGCTCGCCGACCGCAGGACCGCGATCACCGTGCCTGCCAGCAGCACTATCTGGATGAACAGGTCGATGAGCAGCGCCGCGATGCGACTGGGAAAGCGGGCGCACGGGACGTCCAGGACGACCGCCTCGCCGGTCACGACCTCGGTCACTGCGTGCCTCCCGCCGGTCCGCGCTGCCGGTGCGGTACCGGGGCTAAGGCTACCCATCCGCGGCCGGCGTCGTCGGACGCCGTGAGTGCGTAGCCACCGCCTGGCCCTAGCCGTGCGGGTCGCCTGCCTGCGGACCCGCGGGCCGGGATCGCGCACGCCAACGGCGGGGGACAAGAACCGCATGCCTGCCCCGGTAGGGTTCTGGCGTGGACGTAGACGCGTTCGTCGCAGCCCATCAGGCCGAGTGGGACCGTCTCGACCGCCTCGTCCGGCGACGCCGCCGGCTGTCCGGCGACGAGGTCGACGAACTGGTCGCCACCTACCAGCGCGCCACCACGCACCTGTCGGAGCTGCGCAGCGCCGGGCACGACCCCGCGCTGACCGCCCGGCTCTCGACTCAGCTGGCCCGGGCGCGGGCGGCTATCAGCGGAGCACATGCCCCGGCCTGGCGCAGCGTCGGCGCCTTCGCGGTCGTCTCGTTCCCGGCGATGGCCTACCGGGCTCGCTGGTGGTGGCTGGGCACCGCCGTGGCCTCCCTGCTCCTCGCCCTCGTGTCCGGCTGGTGGATCGCCAGGTCACCGTCCGTGCAGGCCAGCCTGCTGCCCCGGTCGGCGGCGGCCGACCTGGTCAATCATCAGTTCCGGAACTACTACTCCCAGTACGGCGCGTCCGCGTTCGCCTTCAAGGTGTGGACCAATAACGTCTGGGTCGCCGCGGAGGCGCTCATCTTCGGCGTGCTGCTCGGCCTGCCGACCCTGTACGTCCTGCTGGCTAACGCGCTGAACCTCGGCGTGGATGGCGGGCTGATGATCGGCCACGGCAAGACCGCCGAGTTCTTCGGCCTGCTCCTCCCGCACGGAATGCTGGAGCTGTCGGCCGTGTTCCTCGCCGCCGCGGCCGGGCTCCGGCTCGGCTGGGCCATCATCGACCCGGGTCCGAGGCCGCGGGTCCGGGCGCTGGCCGAAGAGGGCCGGTCGACGATCACCATCGCCCTCGGCATGATCGTGGTGCTGCTCGTCTCCGGGGTGATCGAGGCCTTCGTGACGCCCTCGCACCTGCCGACCTTGGGTCGCATCCTGATCGGGGCCTGCGCGGAGCTCGCGTTCCTCAGTTATGTGCTCGTGCTCGGCCGCCGGGCCGCCCGGGGCGGCCTGTCCGCCGACATCGAGGAGGCGCCGGACTTCGCCCCGGTCACTGGCTGAGGCGGACTGGCTGAGGCAGATTGGCTGAGGCAGACCGGCCGAGGCGGGCCGGCCGAGGCAGGCCGGCTGCGTCAGAGCTGCCCGGCGGCCTTCAGGCGCAGGTAGGCGTCGGCGAGAGCGGGCGGCAGGCGGTCCGGCGGGACGTCCACGATCTCCACCCCGCGGCGGCGCAGCCGCGCGGCGATCGCGGCCCGCCCGGCCTGCGCCCGGGCCGCCGCCCCCGCCTCGTAGACCGCCTGCGCGTCGCCGCGCGCGGCGGCCATCCGCGCCACTGCCGGGTCGGCGACCGCCCCGATCAGCAGCCGGTGCCGGGCGGCCAGCGGCCCGATCCTGGGCAGCAGGCCCTCGGTCAGCGCGGCCGGGTTGAGGTCGGTGAGCAGCACCACGAGGCAGCGCTGCCGGGCGGTGGCGAGCACCGCGCTGGCCATGAGCCCGTAGTCCGGCTCGGTGAGCTCAGCGTCGAGAACCGCCATCGCCCCGGTGAGCGCGGCGAGCAGGTCGCCGCGGCCGGCGCCGATCACGCGCGCCCGGACCTGGCGGTCCACCGCGAGCAGGTCGACCCGGTCGCCGGCCCGCGAGGCCAGCGCCGCCAGCAGCAGCGCGGCGTCCATGGACGTGTCCAGGCGCGGAACGCCCGCCACCCGGCCGGCCGCGGTGCGGCCGGTGTCCAGGACGATGATGATCCGCCGGTCGCGCTCGGGCCGCCAGGTTCGCACCATCACGTCGGTCCGGCGCGCGGACGAGCGCCAGTCGACGGAGCGCACGTCGTCGCCCACCACGTACTCGCGCAGGGAGTCAAACTCCGTGCCCTGGCCGCGCACCATGCTCCGATGCTGGCCATCGAGCTGCCGCAACTGGGCCAGCTTCTCCGGGAGATGCCGGCGGCTCAGGAACGGCGGCAGCACCCGGACCGACCAGGGCGCCCGCAGGCTCCCCTGCCGGCCGGCCAGCCGCAGCGGGCCGAGTGAGCGGACCGTCACCAGCCCGCCGGGCCGGTCGCCGCGGCGCTCCGGGAGCAGCGTGGTCGTCACCGCGGCCTGGCCGCCGGCCGGGATGAAGACCCGCGACCGGCCGGGCCGGGCGCCCGCGCTCGGCGGCCAGGCGTCGCGCACGACCCCGCGCAACGGCCGCCGGCCCGGGTTGGCGATGGTCAGCGTGACCGTGCCCGACTGGCCGAGCAGGATCTTCGTGTCGCCCGACCTGGCCACCCGCAGCTGCCGGACACCCGCGGCCAGGACGCAGTCGGCCGCGATCCCCAGCAGGATCAGGCCGTCGACGACCAGCAGCGCGGCGACGTCGCGGAACGCGAGCGCGGCCAGCGTCCCGATCAGCGCCGCGATGGCCGCGCGCCCCGTCAGCGCCATCTGCCCTCGCCTGCCCCGGCGCCCGGCCCACCCTGCACCTGGCTTACCTCGGTACCGGCACGGAGGCGAGCACGCCCTCCAGGACGCCGTCGGGGGTCGCGCCCTCCAGTTCCGCCTCGGGACGCAGCTGCATCCGGTGCCGGAACGTCGGCCGGGCCAGCGTCTTGACATCATCGGGCGTCACGTAGTCCCGGCCCGACAGCCAGGCCCAGGCGCGGCTGGTGGCCAGCAGCGCCGTGGCGCCACGCGGCGATACCCCGAGCTGCAGCGACGCCGACTGCCTCGTGGCGCGGCAGATATCGACGATGTAGCCGGTGATCTCCGCCGAGATGCGGACCTGCGCCACGGCCTGCCGGGCGGCGGCGAGGTCAGCGGAGCTGGCGACCTGGCGCAAGCCCGCGGCCTGCAGGTCACGCGGGTCGAATCCGGCCGCGTGCCGGATCAGGATCCCGATCTCGTCCGCGCGCTCGGGCAACGCCACCGTGAGCTTGAGCAGGAACCGGTCCAGCTGCGCCTCGGGCAGCGGGTAGGTGCCCTCGTACTCGACGGGGTTCTGCGTGGCCGCCACGAGGAACGGGACCGGCAGCGGCCGGGGCGTCCCCTCGACGGAGACCTGCCGTTCCTCCATGGCCTCCAGCAGTGCCGCCTGGGTCTTCGGCGGTGTCCTGTTGATCTCGTCGGCGAGCAGCAGGTTCGTGAAGACCGGCCCCTGCCGGAACTCGAACTGCGCCGTCCGCGCGTCATAGATCAGCGAGCCGGTGACGTCGCCGGGCATCAGGTCGGGCGTGAACTGCACTCGCTTGCTGTCCAGCGACAGCGTGGCCGCCAGGGCCCGGACCAGCAGCGTCTTGGCTACTCCGGGTACGCCCTCCAGAAGGACGTGCCCCTGGCAGAGCAGGGCGATGACCAGCCCGCTGACCACCTGGTCCTGTCCGACGACGGCCTTGCTGACCTCGGCTCGCACCGCGCCCAGCGGCGCCCGCAGGTCGTGCTGCGCCATCCCGCCGCCCGCGGGCCAGTCATCGGCTGTCGCGCCGCCTGCCGTCAGGCTTCCCGCCGCGCCGCCTGGGTATTCGACGTTCACTACCTGCGTACCTCTCCTTCGAGGGCGTCCAGATCACTGGCCAGCGTGATGAGCGCCGCGTCGCTGCCGGGCGCCGGGCCGTACAGCAGATCCGCGACCCGGGCCTCGTCCAGTGTGGACCTAGCGGCCAGCGCCGCGGTCACGGCGGCGGGCGCGGCCGCGGGCGGCAGCCCGATCGCCGGCAGCACCCGGGTCAGCGCGGCGGCCCGCAGCGCGGCGGCCACCCGGTCGCGGGCGTGCCGGGACTGGTAGAGCCGCGCGTGGCCCTCGACCGTCTCCGAGGCCCGCACCACCACCGGGAGCCGCTCGGTGATGAGCGGGCCCAGCCTGCGCGCCCGCCACAGCGCCGTCAGCAGCAGGGCCACGCCGAGCTGGATGGCCACCAGGCGAGCGGCCAGCGGCACCAGGCTGCCGAAGGACCGGGACCCGCCGTCCCCCGCCGCCGGGCCGGACGGGAACGACGGCACCAGCCAGACGATCCGGCCGCCGGAACTCAGCAGGTTGATGGCCAGGGCCGCATTGCCCTGCCGGGCCAGGTAGGCGTTAGTCAGCGGATCGCCGGTGCTCAGCACGGTGATCAGCCGTCCCCCGGACCGGAACTGGACGAGCGTGGCCAGCCCGTCGGAGATGTAGCACTGAGCGACCCCCGGCGTGCCGGGCCGCACGCGCAGGCCCGGGCCGCCCAGGTCGGCCGGGCCGGCCAGGGTGGCGGCGCGCAGCGCACAGGCGGGCAGCAGCGGGCCGACCGGCGCGCCGCCGTCTTGCGTGACCTGAGGGGCCAGCGTGGCCAGCGCGGCCGGGTCGGGCTCGGCGATCACCAGGCTGGCCGGCGTCCGCCCGAGTGCCCGGAGTTCCCCGGCGGTCAGCAGGTACGGGCTGGTGATGACGAGCGTGGTGCCCGGTGCCACAGCCGCGACGGCCGCCCCTGCCGACGTAACGGTCTGCACGCCATGGCCGCGTTCGGTCAGGATGTCAGCGAGCGCGTGGGTGCCGCCGGGTCCCTTGGCGTCCGGGCTCAGATAGCCGGCCACGGCTGGCCCGGGCTGCAGCAACGCGATGGCCGTCCCGGCCAGCAGGACGAACATGATGATCGCGAGCGGGACCCGCCACTCGCGCCACCGGTCCAGGGTCGTCGGGTCCAGGGCCGTCGGGCCGGCCGCGGCGGGTCCGGCCTCGCTGCTGCCCGCCTCAGGGGTGCCGGCTCCGGTGGTGCCCGGCCCGGGGTCCAGGGTCGTCGGGCTCATGCCGGCGGTCCTGCCGCGCCAGTGGCCGCGGGGCCGGCCGCCGCGACGGCCGGAGTCCGGGCCGACTCGATGGTGGTGTCGAGATCCCGGACCCGCTGGTAGCCCGCTAGTGTCCCGGACCGGCCGCCGTAGCGGACGTCGTCGAACAGTCGCGCCGCCTCGCGCAGTCCCGCGGCGCTGCCCGGCAGCGCGACGGCCGCCTCGGCAGCCAGCTCACTGGCGGTCCGGCCCGGCCGCGGCACCAGGACGCCGCGCGACTCCAGCCCCACCGCGATCGCCCGCACGCGTTCGATGATGGCGCCCGCGAAATCGCCGCTGGCCGCCAGTCGCTCGGCGTGCGCCCGGTGCTCCCCGGCGGTGAGCTGCCCTCCGGCCAGGACGGCCGCCGACCGCTGGCGCCGGGTCCGCCGGGCCGGCCCAATCCAGGCGATCACGCCGATGATGATTCCCGCGCCGACGGCGATGAGCACGATCAGCGTCCACCAGCCCGCGTGCTTCGGGCCGGCCGAGCCGAGCGCCGAGTTCAGCCACCGGTTGATCGCGTTCAGGATCCGATGCCACAGCGAGGGCTGGTAGATGGACCTGGCCAGCTCACGCCGGGCCAGTTGCTGCGCGGGCCCGCGCCGGATCCCCGGTGTCGTGGCGGCGCCGATCACTGTCACGCCGGCTGCCGACGCCCGGCGGGCTGGTCGCGGACCCGGTCAAGCTCGCGGACTGGCCTGGTTACCACGACGTTGGCGGGGCGGCGGTGGGGGCCCCGGGGCCAGACGCCCCCGCGCGCCACAGCCCCGCGAACTCCTCGCCGGTCATCTGCTGGTTCTGCGCGGCGTCCCGCAGGACGAGGTCGAGTCCCTCCTTGCGCATCCGCATGTCCACGTACAGCAGGACGGTCACCCCGGCGAGCACGGGCCGGGTGATCGCGCCCACCACGATGCCGCCGACGCCGCCGACGATGATGCTCGCGGTGGAGGTGGTCGCGCCGATGGAGCCGAACCCGCCGCCGACGACTGACTTCACGATGTAGAACGGGATCTGCAGGATCGCCCCGGCGATAAACACGATGATCACGGTC
Source organism: Streptosporangiaceae bacterium (assembly GCA_035532295.1). Lineage (GTDB taxonomy): Bacteria > Actinomycetota > Actinomycetes > Streptosporangiales > Streptosporangiaceae > DASUBV01. Next base: position 28,493 of record DATKRH010000291.1, on the reverse strand, counting down.
AGCAGGAAGATCCCGAACAGCCGCCAGAAGCTCCGCGAGACCAGCTGCCAGGACCGGCGCAGCGCCGCGACCGGCCCGAGCTGCTCGAGCACCACGACGGGCGGGGCGAGGCTGAAGCGCACCCAGGCGGTGACCTCGACGACGACCATGGCCAGGAAGCCGAGGATCCCCCAGATCACCGCCAGCGCCGTGAGATGCGCGCCGATGAAAATGACCAGGATGACCACGTACGGAATCCACAGGACCGCCAGGATCAGCCACGTCAGGAGGGTCACGCCGAAGACGGCGGCCAGCCGGGGCCGGACCAGGTGCCAGGCCTGGCCGATACTGACCTGCTGGCCCAGTACGCCGCGCCCGATCACCGCCGTGAGCATGCCGGTGAGGACCACCAGCGCGATGAGCCCCACCACCACCGACACCCCGGAGATCACGCCGAGAGAGCCGAGCGAGCTCTGCAGGTTAGTGGCGCTAACGGACCCGGCGGACAGGCCCGTCCCGGCATTGGCGAGGGTGCCCTGGAAGGCGAGCGCCACGGCCGTGGTCACGATGCCCGAGATGCCCAGGACGATGGCGGCCAGGCCGACCGTCGCCGCCGGGTTGCGGCGGATGGCGGTGACCGCGCCGTTGAGGACGTCGCCGAGGCCAAGCGGCCGCAGCGGGATGCCACCCGGCTGCGGGGCGCCAGCAGTGTTCCAGCCCCCCGGCCCGTACCCGGGCGGCGGACTATAGCGGGGCGGCTGCCCGTATCCAGGCGGCGGCTGCCCGTAGCCGGGCTGGGTGGGCGGCTGCCCGTATCCAGGCGGCTGCCCGTATCCAGGCGGCTGGCCGTATCCAGGCGGCTGGCCGTATCCGGGTTGCCAGTATCCGGGTTGCCCGTATCCAGGCTGGCCGTACGAAGGCGGCGGGCCGGCCGGCTGGTCCGCCGAACCCGAGCCTGGCTGGTCCGGCTCGCCCTCCCGGGGCGTGCTGTCGGTCATCTGCGCTCCCTGACGGCTCCCCTATGGCCGCCGTCCGTAGGCCGACCCGGCGGCGCCGCCGATCCGGACCCAATACTTCCACGATGACGGGCGCCGGGCCCGGCCAAGCGAGGTTACGAATTGCCTTATTCCGCGCGAACCATCCTCGCTAAGGGTCGACTTCGTCAGTGGCTCGGATGACACGTGTGGGGACAGTCCAAGCCGGACTCCTCACGGCTCTCCACAGACGCGACGGGAGTTCCGGGTGTTATCCACAGCACGGGTGGCGGCCGGCGCCGGCGGCCGTCTGGGCAGCGGGCTGGTATGGGGGCGGCCCGGCGAGCAGACTCGTGCTGTGACTACTGCTGTGGCTACTCCCGCGCTGCATTGGCTGAGCCCGCCGGCTGGCCCCGCGATCGAACTGCTGGATCAGACGAGGCTCCCGGCGCAGGAGGCGATCGTCACCTGCGCCGATGTCCCCGCTCTGGTCGATGCGATCAGGCGGCTGGTGGTGCGCGGGGCGCCGCTGCTGGGCGTAGCCGGTGCCTATGGCGTGGCCCTGGCCGCGCTGCGCGGCGATGACGTGCGGGCGGCCGCGGCCGCGATCTCCCGCGCCAGGCCGACCGCGGTCAACCTGGCCTGGGGCGCCGGGCGGGCGCTCGCTGCCTACGAGCAGGCGCTGGAGTCCGGTGACCGCGCTGCGGGCCAGGAGGCAGCGGCGCGGGCCGCTCTCGCGCAGGCCGAGGCGATCGCCGCGGCGGACGCCGCCGCCAGCGCGGCCATGGCCGCCCACGGGCTCGGGCTGGTGCCACCCGGCGCCCGGATCCTGACCCACTGCAATACCGGCAGCCTCGTCTCGGCCGGGGAGGGCACGGCGTTCGCGGTGATACTCGCCGCTCACCGCGCGGGGCGTCTGGCCCAGCTCTGGGTCGATGAGACCAGGCCGCTGCTGCAGGGCTCCCGGCTCACGGCCTACGAGGCTGGCCGGGCCGGGATCCCGCACGCGGTGCTAGCCGACGGCGCCGCGGCCTCGCTGATGGCGGCCGGCCAGGTCGACCTGGTCATGACGGGCGCGGACCGCATCGCCGCTGATGGGAGCGTTGCCAATAAGGTGGGCACCTATGGCCTCGCGGTGCTTGCCCGCCATCATCAGATACCGTTCGTCGTGGTGGCGCCGGAGTCGACGGTGGACGCCGATACGCCCGACGGGGCCGCGATCCCGGTCGAGCAGCGGTCGGCGCAGGAGGTGGTCACGCTGGCCGGTCAGCCCGTCGCGCCGGCCGGGACCGCTGCCTATAACCCGGCCTTCGACGTGACGCCGCCCGCACTGATAACCGCCATCGTGACAGAACTTGGGGTCATTCAGCCGGTCACTGCAGGTAACCTGCGAGTCCTGGGCGCGGGGCCAGGAAGATTTGCTGATCCCCGAGCCGCCGCCGACGTGGAACGATGAGGATTATGAAGGGTCGCGTGCTGGTCGTCGATGATGATGCAGCCCTCGCCGAGATGCTGGGAATCGTCCTGCGGGGCGAGGGGTTCGAGCCTACCTTCGTCGCCGACGGTGACAAGGCGATGGAGGCGTTCCGTGACTTCAAGCCGGACCTCGTGCTGCTGGACCTGATGCTGCCGGGCATGGATGGCATCGACGTGTGCCGCCAGATCCGCGCGGAGTCCGGGGTGCCGATCGTCATGCTGACGGCGAAGAGTGACACCGTGGACGTCGTGCTCGGCCTGGAATCCGGTGCCGACGACTACATCGTGAAGCCGTTCCAGTCGAAGGTGCTGATCGCGCGGGTGCGGGCCAGGCTCCGCCGGACCGACGACCCGGCGCCGGAGATGCTGTCGATCGGGGATGTGAGCATCGACGTGGCCGGCCACGCGGTGAAGCGGGCGGGCGAGCCGCTCAGCCTCACGCCGCTGGAGTTCGACCTGCTGGTCGCCCTGGCGCGCAAGCCGCGCCAGGTGTTCACCCGCGAGGTCCTGCTCGAGCAGGTCTGGGGATACCGGCATGCCGCGGACACCCGGCTGGTCAATGTCCACGTCCAGCGGCTGCGCGCCAAGATCGAGAAGGACCCGGAGCGGCCGGAGATCGTCGTGACGGTCCGGGGCGTGGGCTACAAGGCGGGACCGGGCTGAAATCCGCCGGGGGCGGGGACGACCCGCCCCCGGTAAGTCGTCCAACGGAGAAAGGCGATGAAGGGGGCAGCCGTCGGCGGGCAGGCAGTCGCGTGGCATCACTCACCGGCCGCCCGGCGGGCGCTTGCCCAGGCCAGGCGGCTAGCCAGGCTGGCATTCCGGATACGCCGCCGCGCGCGCCGCGCCGTGGTCAGGGTCGGGGACCGGTGGCGCCGGTCGCTGCAGCTGCGCGTCATTACCGCCACCTTCGTGGTGTCCGGCCTGGTCGTGACGGTCCTGGGCTTCGTGCTGATGCAGCAGATCGCCCAGAACATCATCGCCAGCAAGGAAAAATCGGCGGCCAACGTCACCTCTGTCGGGCTGGCCGTCGCGCAGAGCTGGCCGGGCGTGCGGTCGCTTCCGAACGCCTCCGCGGGCCAGATCATGTACGACATCGTGTCCAAGCTCCAGTCCACCAGCAGCACCTCCGGGACCGATTACGCCGTCCTCGTGACGCTTCCGCCGAAGTACCAGGGCTCGCCGGTCTTCAGCGGCGGCGCCTCCGTCGGCTTCTCCGGCCACGTGCCGTCGCCGCCCACCGAGCTGGTCGGGCAGGTCGAGCAGGAGAAGCGCCCCAATCCCAGCGTGCTGCGGTTCGAGCCGCACAGCATGAGCGTCCTTAACGAGCCGCAGGTGCCCGGCCTGGTCTACGGCGGCCCGTTCGGCAGCGTCTACCAGCTGTACTACTACTTCCCGCTGAACGCGGAGCAGGGCAGCCTGGCGCAGTCGCAGCGAACCCTGCTGCTCGTCGGGGTGGCCGTGGTGTTCCTGCTGGCCGCGATCGCCTGGCTGGTGACCAGGTGGGTGGTTATCCCCGTCCGGCTCGCCGCGCGCGGTGCGCTGCTGCTGTCGACCGGAAACCTGGACGAGCGCATGCAGGTCCGCGGCTCCGACGACCTGGCCGCCCTCGCGACGTCGTTCAACCAGATGGCCGCCAGCCTGCAGGAGAAGCTGCGTGAGCTTGAGGACCTGTCCCAGGTGCAGCGGCAGTTCGTCTCGGACGTGTCACATGAGCTGCGCACTCCGCTGACGACGATCAGGATCGCGGCCGACGTCCTGTTCGCGGCCCGGGAGGACTTCGCGGCCAGTCCCGGCAGGTCGGCTGAGCTCCTGCAGAGCCAGCTGGAGCGCTTCGAGTCGCTGCTGACCGACCTGCTGGAGATCAGCCGGTATGACGCCAACGCGGCCACCCTGGACGCCGAGCCCGTCGATGTCTGCGACGTCGCGCGGCACTCGGCGGACGTGGCTCAGCAGCTCGCTGAGCGGCGCGGCACCAAGATCGAGTTCCGGCTGCCCGCCGAGCCGTGCATCGCCGAGGTCGACCGCCGCCGCGTCGAGCGCATCCTGCGCAATCTCCTGGTGAACGCGGTCGAGCACGGCGAGAACCGCGAAGCCGTGGTCACGGTGGCCGCGGACTCGGTGGCCGTGGCCGTGGCCGTGCGGGACTTCGGCGTCGGCCTGAGGCCGGGGGAGGAGCAGCTGGTCTTTGACAGGTTCTGGCGCGCCGACCCGGCTCGGGCCAGAACCACCGGCGGAACCGGCCTGGGCCTGTCGATTGCCCTGGAAGACGCGCTGCTGCACGGCGGCTGGCTGGAGGCATGGGGCGAGCCCGGCCGCGGCTCGGTGTTCCGGCTTACCCTGCCGCGGGTCGCGGGCGAGCCGCTCGCCGGGTCGCCGCTGCCGCTCGAGCCTGGCCCGGCCGACGTCGACGCCGTGGCGGTCCAGTTGCCCGCTGAGCCGGCCTTCGCCCGCGAGCCCGCCGGCCCGCCGGCTGTCTCGGGCCAGCCGCTCGTCCCCGCCGGGCCGCCGGCTGTCTTGGGCCAGCCGCTCGTCCCCGCCGGCCCGCCGGCGACGGGGCAGCCGCCCGGGTCTGCCGATCCGCCGGTCACCGTCCCGGCCCGGGCGGCGGTCGACGCGGCGGGCGGGCGCTCGCCAGACCCTGGCCGGGAAAGCGAGGTCCCCGCGCGTGGCTAGCCGGCGAACGACCCTGCGATTGGCAGCCGCGGCCGCCGCGGTCGCCGCCCTGGCCTGCGGGTGCGCCACGGTCCCGACCGTCGGCCGGCCCGAGCGCGTCACCGGTGCGGGCGGGGAGACGCAGCAGTTCGTGCAGCCCATCCCGCCCGTGCCGAATGCCAACTGGACGCCCGAGCAGATCGTGCAGGGCTTCCTGGCGGCCAGCGCGAGCTTCACCACCAATCCCGCCGCCGCCCGCCGGTTCCTCGCCCCGCAGCTGCGCCGGAACCTGCAGCCCAGCTGGGCCGTCACCGTGGTCGGCTCCCAGCTGAGCGCGATGCAGAGCCGGCCCGGCCCGGGTAACCTGGAAGGTGAGTCCGGCCAGGTCGCTCAGGTCGCCACGGTCACCCTGACCGGCCAGCAACTGGCGACGATCAGCAACATCGGCCAGTACCTCGACAGCCCGGGGTCGCAGGTCTACAAGTTCAGGCTCACCAGGATCAGTAACCAGTGGTTCATCACCGACCTGCCGCGCACGTCGCTGCTGCTGACCCGGGCGGACTTCGAGGAGGTGTACCAGCCGCGGAACCTGTACTTCTGGGCGCCGTCTGGTCAGTCCCTCGTGCCGGAGCCGGTGTTCGCCCCGCAGCAGTACAACTACACCGACGTCGCCACCAACCTGGTCCATGCGCTGCTGATGACCAATCAGGACGCGACAAGCTGGCTCGCGGCGGCCACGACGACCGCCTTCCCCAACGGGACCACCCTCGTCGGGAACGTCTCCGTCTCCGGGCCGAGCGCGGTGGTGAACCTGGGCGGCGCAGCGGCGGGTGCCAGCCCGCAGCAGTTGCGGCGCATGGCGGCGCAGCTCGTGACCACGCTGACCAGCACGTCGTATCAGCAGCCGCCGATCAGCAGATCGGTCGAGCTGGAGATTAACGGCCGGACTCAGTACATCGGCGGCGACCGGGTCCAGGAACCCGTGAACTACCCGGACCTGGCGGCCAGCTCCGCGGCCGCGCAGGCGCCGCTCTACTTCATCGGCTCGACCGGCGCGGTCAGCCTGCTGACCCATGGGTCAGCTCATCAGGTCGCGGGCCGGGTGAACCGCGCCGATATCACCTTCGCCACGATCGCGGTTTCGCCGACCGAGGCGCCGCAACTAGCCGGCATGCTCGCCGCGGGATCGGGCTGCATGGTCTACTACGGCCCGCTCACGGGTGCGCTGGGTCACCGTGTGCTTCCCGGTGGCCAGTGCACCTCGCTGAGCTGGGACAGCCTCGGGGATATCTGGGTGGTGACCGCTCAGCGGACCTGGGTGCTGCCGGCGGGCTCCCGGCAGCCGGTGGCGGTCAGCCTGCCGCCGCTGCCCGGCAGCAGCCCGTCCGCCTACCGGGTGCTGTCGCTGCGGATAGCCCCGGACGGGGTACGCGCGGCGATGCTGGTGCAGACCGGCAGCGGCGCGCGTCAGGTGCTGCTGACTGCCGTGACTCGCACCAACAGCCAGATCTCCCTCGGGCCGACAGTCACGATCGGCGCGAGCCTCACCGCCCCGGCCGCGCTGAGCTGGTTCGACCCCGATCACCTGATCGTGCTCGCGGGGTCTCAGCTGTATGAGGTGCCGGCTAACGGCGGCGCCGCGGACCCGGTGGGGGCCGTCCCGCCCGGCACGCAGTCGGTCACCTCGGCGGGGCCGGGCCAGATCGCCACCTCCGGCCACGGCCAGCTGCTGACCTCGTCCGGCCCCGACCAGATCCTGCAGCCCGCCGGGCCGGGGACCAGCCCGGCGTATCCGGGCTGAGGATAAGCTGAGGATAAGCTGAGGGTGATCCTCGGTAGGGGCATTTATGTCGGCCCGGAACAGCCGCGCGCGGCGGGCTGTTCGGCGCGGCTCCGGGCAATCTTGAGAGTTCTCTGCCGCTGCGCTCCTGACATCTTCAGCTCACAGGGCTAGCGTCGTGTCATGGCACCCGCCTGGGTCCGTGGTTGCGCCGGGTCGGCTGTCCCGATATCGGGGCACCCGCCCTGGCAAGCCGATGCCAGCCGCAGGCGAAACGGCCCACGTAAGGCGACTTCTCGTCGACCGATCACGGTGCGGCTTAGAGGTAAGTCCTGCCCCGCCGGGGGATCCGACATCGCCCGGGCAGGGAGAAGGGTAGTAGTGGCACAGGCCGCGAATCCCTCAGCAGGCGGATGTGGGGTCGAAGACCAGGTCGGCCAGGCGGGTGCCGCTCGAACGACTGACCGACCGGAAGGGGTTCCTGCTCATGGACATCATCTTCAAAGGCCGGCACACGGACGTGCTGGACAGGTTCCGCAAGCACGCGACAGCCAAGCTCGCCAAGGTGGGGAAGCTAGATCACAAGGCCATCAGGGTGGACGTGGAGGTCACAGCCGAGCGCAACCCGCGCCAGTCGGGGCGCAAGGAGCGGGTCGAGCTGACGATCACCACCCGCGGGCCCGCCATCCGAGCCGAGGCCGCCGCCGAGGACCGGTTCGCCGCGCTGGATCTCGCGCTGGCCAAGCTGGAGTCCCGGCTGCGGCGGGCATGCGACCGGCGCAAGGACCGGTACGCTGCCCGGCCGGGTGACCGGCCCGAGACGGCCGACCAGCCAGCTGCGCGGACGGAGGCTGATCTCGCGGGCGCCGCGGCGCAGGCGCCGGCCGGGTCGGTGCCCTCCGGCGGGTCGGTGCCGCTGAGCCGGCGGGCGGCCGAGGAGAAGATCGTCGCGATCGAGATGCAGGGCGAAGGGCCACTGGTCGTGCGAGAGAAAGTCCACGTCGCCAGCCCGATGACGATCGATCAGGCACTGTTCGAGATGGAGCTGGTCGGGCACGATTTCTTCCTGTTCACCGACACCACCGACGGGCTGCCGAGCGTGGTCTACCGGCGCCGGGGCTACCAGTACGGCGTGATCCGCCTGGTCGAGGAGGCTGGGGCGGTGCTCGCGGCCCATGGGCCCGGGCTGGCGAACGGGCGGTCGCGGCAGGCGGCTAATCTCGCTAGCGGCTAGGCCAGCGCGGCCCGGCCCGCCGGGGCCAGGCTTGCCAGGCTGGCCCCGGTCGGCAAGAGTTTGGGCACCGCAGTTTGGGCACGGCAGTTTGGGCACCGCAGTTTGGGCACGGTGGTTTGGGCACTGCCAACGCTAAGCAGTCGACAGCGCCGGACTTCGGCCGTGCCCGTCAAGGAGGAATGCAGCATGGTCCACAGCGCCGGGGCTAGCTCGGAACCAGCTCAATCCTTCGCCGGGCCGGGCGGGCGGGGTGGCGCTGGCGGCAGGGGCGGCCGGAGCGGCGCTGGCGGGCGGGGTGGCGCTGGCGGCAGGGGCGGCGCAAGCGGCACGGGTGGCGACGGGGCGGGACCGGCGGCCGGCTCGCGAGCGCCCGACGTGTCGGGCCGCGCCGAGCCCATCCGCACGATGATCGTGGACGATCACGCGCTGTTCCGGCGCGGGCTGGAGATGGTGCTGGAGTCCGAGCCTGACATCGAGTTGGTCGGGCAGGCCGGTGACGGCGCGGAGGCCGTGGAGAAGGCCGGGGAGTCACTGCCCGATGTCGTGCTGATGGACATCCGGATGCCGCGCAGCAGCGGGATCGAGGCATGCCGGGCGCTGAAGGACGTCGTCCCGAGCGCGAAGATCGTGATCCTTACGATCAGCGATGAGGAAGAGGACCTGTTCGAGGCGATCAGGGCGGGCGCCAGCGGTTACCTGCTCAAGGACATTCCGCTGGACGAGGTGGCGGCCACCGTGCGCGCTGTGGACGGCGGCCAGTCGCTGATCAACCCGTCCATGGCTGGCAAGCTGCTCACCGAATTCGCCACGCTCGCGCGGCGCGAGCAGAGCGAGCCGCCGCAGCAGGTCCCGGCGCCTAAGCTGACCGACCGGGAAATGCAGGTCCTCAAGCTCATCGCCCGGGGGATGAACAACCGTGACATCGCCAAGGAGCTGTTCATCTCCGAGAACACGGTCAAGAACCACGTGCGCAACATTCTGGAGAAGCTCCAGATCCACTCCCGGATGGAGGCCGTGATGGTCGCTGTCCGGGAAAAGCTGATCGAGTTCGGCTGACCGTCAGTCAGACTCGGGGGCCGGCTTAATACCAGTCCTCGAAGATGTCGGTCATCAGGGCGAGCAGGCCGCCGATCACCGCGAGGCCAGCGCCCACCCAGAACACCGGCCAGGTCGGCCCGAAAACCAGCGCCAGGCCGCCAGCGAGGAACCCCGCGACGATGAGCGCGACGGCCACCCAGGAGCTTGTCCGCCCGTGATACGACGCGTGGCCGGGGTCGGCAACGGTGCCAGGCTGGGACCTGGCTGGGGAGCCCGCCGTCGGCTCGGAGCCGCTCGGCTGGCCGGACTGGGGCGCGGCGCCGCTCACAATGTCGGGCCCTACCTGGTTCGCCATCCGCGCTGCTCCTCTCGCACCACTGCCGAAGTCCCTATCATTGTGGCGAGGGCAGGGCGCGGGTGCGCAATCGGCCCCTCCGGTGAGCCTGAGCTTGCCGACTCGGCATAGCTCGCCGTCTCGCCTACCATGGCTGAGAGGACTGTGGTGCCGGTCCGCCGCGGCGTATCCAGCCTGCCCTGGCAGGGCGTCCCGCCAGTGTGGTTCGCGCACGCGGCCCGGCCAGGGAGCCAGACGATCCGCAAGGAGCGCGACAACAAGTGCCAGCCATCATTGACAGCGTCCTTCGCGCTGGCGAGGGCAAGACCCTGCGCAAGCTCAAGCGGATAGCTGACCAGGTCAACTCCATCGAGGAGGACATGGCGGCGCTGAGCGACGCCGAGCTGCGCGGGCTGACGGACGAGTTCCGGCAGCGCTACGCCGACGGCGAGTCGCTGGATGCCCTGCTGCCCGAGGCGTTCGCGGCCGTGCGGGAAGCCGCCAAGCGGACCATCGGACAGCGGCACTTCGACGTGCAGATCATGGGCGGCGCCGCACTCCACATGGGCAATATCGCCGAGATGAAGACCGGTGAGGGCAAGACCCTGACCGGTGCGCTGCCGGCCTACCTGAACGCGCTGACCGGCCAGGGCGTGCACATCGTCACGGTTAACGACTACCTGGCCAGGTACCAGTCCGAATGGATGGGCCGGATCCACCGGTTCCTCGGCATGGAGATGGGCGTCATCCTCGCCGACATGGACCCGGAGGAGCGCCGCCGGCAGTACGCCGCCGACATCACCTACGGCACCAACAACGAGTTCGGCTTCGACTACCTCCGCGACAACATGGCCTGGGGGCTGGAAGAGTGCGTGCAGCGCGGGCACTACTTCGGGATCGTGGACGAGGTCGACTCGATTCTCATTGACGAGGCCCGGACGCCGCTGATCATCAGCGGCCCCGTCGACCAGAACAGCATCTGGTACCAGGAATTCGCCAGGATCGCCCCCCGGCTGCGCCGCGGTGCGGACGGCGAGGGCGACTACGAGGTCGACGAGAAGAAGCGGACCGTGGGGGTCCAGGAGGCCGGCGTCGAGAAGGTCGAGGACTGGCTGGGCATCGACAACCTGTACGAGTCGGTGAACACCCCGCTGATCAGCTTCCTGAACAACGCGATCAAGGCCAAGGAGCTGTACACCAAGGACAAGGACTACGTCGTGATGAACGGCGAGATCCTGATCGTGGACGAGTTCACCGGCCGCATCCTGCCGGGCCGCCGCTGGAGCGAGGGCATGCACCAGGCCGTGGAGGCCAAGGAGGGCGTGCCGATCAAGGACGAGAACCAGACGCTCGCCACGATCACGCTGCAGAACTACTTCCGGCTCTACGGCAAGCTGTCCGGGATGACCGGTACGGCGATGACCGAGGCCAACGAGTTCCACCAGACCTACAAGCTCGGCGTGGTCCCGATCCCCACCAACAAGCCGATGATCCGGGCCGATGAGTCCGACGTCGTGTACCAGACCACGCAGGCCAAGTTCGAGGCGCTGGTGGAGGACATCGCCGGCCGCCACGAGGCGGGCCAGCCGGTGCTGGTCGGCACCACGAGCGTGGAGAAGTCTGAGCTGGTCTCCAGGCTGCTGAAGCGGCGCGGGATCGCGCACGAGGTGCTGAACGCTAAGTACCACGAGCGGGAAGCGGCGATCATCGCCCAGGCCGGGCGTAAGGGCGCGGTGACGGTGGCGACGAACATGGCCGGCCGCGGCACCGACATCATGCTCGGCGGCAACCCCGAGTTCATCGCCGACCTGGAGTTGCACCAGCGCGGCCTGTCCCCGGTCGACACGCCCGAGGACTTCGAGGCGGCCTGGCCCGAGGCGGTCGAGAAGGCGCGCAAGGCCGTCGCGGAGGAGCACGAGGAGGTCGTCGCCGTCGGCGGCCTGTACGTGCTGGGCACCGAGCGCCACGAGTCGCGCCGGATCGACAATCAGCTCCGCGGCCGGTCCGGCCGCCAGGGCGACCCGGGCGAGTCGCGGTTCTACCTGTCGCTTGAGGACGACCTCATGCGCCGGTTCAACGCCGACAAGATCGCGCACATCATGGAGCTGCTCAAGACCCCGCCCGAGGTGCCGCTGGAGTCCAAGACGGTCAGCCGCGCGATCAGGTCGGCGCAGACCCAGGTAGAGCAGCAGAACTTCGAGATCCGCAAGGACCTCCTCAAGTACGACGACGTGATGAACCGGCAGCGGCATGTCGTCTACGAGGAGCGACACCGGGTGCTGGAGGGAGCTGACCTGCAGGAGCAGATCGACTCCATGATCGATGAGGTGGTGGCCAGCTACGTGGCGGGCGCCACCGCCGAGGGCTTCCCGGAGGAGTGGGACCTTGACCGGCTCTGGCGGGCGTTCAAGCAGCTGTATCCCGTGAGCCTGACGGTCGAGGCGCTGGTCGAGGATGTCGGCGGCGAGCGGTCGGGGCTGTCCGGCGAGATCATCACCGAGGCCATCAAGCAGGACGCGCTCGCGGCCTATCAGCGGCGGACCGAGGAACTGGGGCCAGATCTCATGCGTGAGTTCGAGCGCCGCGTCGTGCTCTCGGTGCTCGACCGCAAGTGGCGCGAGCACCTGTATGAGATGGACTACCTCCGCGAGGGCATCGGGCTGCGCGGATGGGCGCAGCGGGACCCGCTGGTCGAGTATCAGCGCGAGGGCTACGACATGTTCAACACGATGATGGACGGGATCAAGGAGGAGTCGGTCGGCAGCCTGTTCAACCTTCAGGTTCAGGTCCAGCAGGACCCGATCCTGGCGGAGGGAGCGGACGGAGACGACGGCGAGGCGGCGGTCTCGGCGGCGGTCTCGGCTCCGGGGTTCGGGGTTCCTCCGGCACAGCCTCAGTCCGCCCCATCCCAGCCGGCCCAGGCTAGGCCGAGGTCGCCGGGGTCGTCGGAGTCTGCCCGGCGCCAGCAGGCTAGGGGCGGCAGCGGTTTCGGCCCGGTCGCTCCGCCAGTGCCGGCGGGCCTCGCCGCCCCCGGGCTGGCCAGGCCGAAGCGGTCGGGTCAGCTGAACTACACCGCTCCGAGCGCCGACGGGTCGGGCGCCGCCGAGCAGCGGACGACGTCGGCGGACGGGGTCGACTACTCCAAGGTCGGGCGGAACGCGCCGTGCCCATGCGGCTCGGGCCGGAAGTTCAAGCAGTGCCACGGCGACCCGCGTAACCGGTAGCCGGGTGGCCGGCGCCGCCCCGGCGGCGCTGCTCACGCGGCCTCGATCGCGGTGCAGAGCCATGGCCGCTCGCCGCCGGGGCTTCCGCGCTCTGGTTCGGTGCGCTCTAGTCGCACCGCCATAGCGCGGATTCGCGAGCCGATCCCGACAATGACGGTCATTTCGACAACTCCGGTGGCTGGCGCGGAGGTGAGGACCCGGCGAACGCGGGGGCGCTGCTCGGCCTTCAGCATGGGGCCAAGCTGCCTGATTCGCCTGCGCGCCTGCTGGGTCGTCCACGGGGTCATCTGCTGCGGCGACCGCGAGCCTGCCAGCGTCTCGGCCAGCGCCTGCGCGAACTGACTGGGCCACTGCCCTGCGCCGGCCGCCGTAGGGCCCTGGCGGCCAGGGCCGCCCGGGCCGCCCGGGGCCTGCGGGTCGGCACTCGCCCGCTGCTCCCCGTCGCACTGATCGTCGTCATAGGGGGGCGCCGATTCGGGCAGCGGGACCCGGTACACGGCGATGGCGTCAGGTAGCGGCCGGCGCCGGCCGGGCCGCACTGGGAAGGACGGCCCGGGGAAGGACGGCCCGGGGAAGAGCGGCCCGGGGACGGGCGGCAGGAACGGGAGCACGGCCGGGCCGGCGGGCAGTTCCGTCGCGTGGTCTGGTAACTCAGGCGGAGGAGTTCGCATGTCAGAGGTTTTACCCCGCCCATGTGACATTCCGGCCCGGCTAGGCATGGCCAGCCGGGCCGGATCGGCTCCGCGCCGGAATGCGGCGGTCGTCGCGCTGGTTCACCCCTACTGACAAACCCTCGAACGTTGGAGATCGCAGTGTCACTGCCACCGCTGGTTGAGCCTGCCGCTGACCTGAGTGTCGACGAGGTCAAGCGTTACTCGCGGCACCTGATCATCCCGGAGATCGGCATGGCCGGTCAGAAGCGGCTCAAGAACGCCAAGGTGCTCTGCGTGGGCGCGGGCGGCCTTGGCTCGCCGGCCCTGCTCTACCTGGCCGCGGCGGGCGTGGGCACTCTCGGCATCGTCGAGTTCGACGTGGTCGACGAATCCAACCTGCAGCGCCAGATCATCCACGGCCAGTCCGATGTCGGCCGCTCCAAGGCGCAGTCGGCGCGTGACAGCATCCGGGAGATCAACCCCCTGGTCAACGTGGTGCTGCACGAAGAGCCGCTGGACAACGACAACGCGCTGGAGATCTTCGCCCAGTACGATCTGATCGTCGACGGGACCGACAACTTCGCCACCCGTTACCTGGTCAATGACGCCTGCGTGCTGCTGGGCAAGCCCTACGTCTGGGGCTCCATTTACCGCTTCGACGGGCAGGCCAGCGTGTTCTGGTCCGAGTACGGCCCCTGCTACCGGTGCCTGTACCCGGAGCCCCCGCCGCCGGGCATGGTCCCCTCCTGCGCGGAAGGCGGCGTGCTGGGTGTCCTGTGCGCCTCCATCGGGTCGATCCAGGTCAACGAGGCGATCAAGGTCATCACCGGGGTCGGCGAGGCGCTGGCTGGACGGCTGATGATCTACGACGCCCTGGAGATGAGCTACCGCACGGTGCGGGTCAGGAAGGACCCCGAGTGCGCGATCTGCGGGAAGAACCCGACGATCACCGGGCTGATCGACTACGACGCCTTCTGCGGTGCGGTCTCGGCTGACGCCCAGCAGGCCGCCGCGGACTCGACCATCTCCGCCGCCGAGCTGAAGAGCATGCTCGACCGCGAAGACGACATCTTCCTGATCGACGTCCGGGAGCCGAACGAGTATGAGATCGTCTCCATCCCCGGCGCGACGCTGATCCCCAAGGACCGGTTCCTTTCGGGCACGGCACTGGAGGGGCTGCCGCAGGACAAGCGGATCGTGCTGCACTGCAAGAGCGGCGCGCGCAGCGCCGAGGTCCTGGCGGTGGTCAAGAACGCGGGCTTCGCCGACGCGGTCCATGTCGGCGGCGGAGTACTGGCCTGGGTGAACCAGGTCGACCCGTCACTGCCCACCTACTAGGACCACCTCTGGTGACCGGGCTGGCCCCGTCAGGTGATCAGCAGACGCGGGACTAGCCCGCATGGGCAGAGCAGGCCGTACGATTCCGGTGTGGTAATGCAGCCGGGACCTGCCGACGATGACGGGTCTTTGGCTGCGCCGTCGGCCCCGGGCCGGAACTGGCGGCGCACGGCCCTGCTGACGGCGCTGGCGCTGGGCCTGTGCGGGCTGGCCGTCGCGGCGGCCGGCTTGGCCAGCCAGGTCCTGCCGCGCCGGTTCACGGCCGCCCAGCAGCGCCAGATCGAGGCGTGGGAGATAGCCAGGCGCTGGCGTGCGCTCCCGGAGGGCGCGATCTTCCCGGCCGCCGTGCGGTACCAACTGCCCGGCTATGTCCTCGACGGCAGCCGGGGCCTGTCGCTGCGGGCTCGCCGGCTCGGTGTCAGCACAGCGGTCAGCTGCGCCAGGGGAACCGGCCCGACGGCTGCCCGGGTTCTCGACCGCCATGGCTGCGCGGCGGTGCTGAGAGCGACTTATGCCGACTCGACCGGGAGCCTGGTCGCGACGGTCGGCGTGGCCGTGCTACCCGACAGCGCCGGCGCAGCGGCGGCCGGACGCAAGCTGTCGACCCCGACGCCGGGCGACCAGGTGGGCACGGTGCGCTCGGCGGCGGTCGCCGGGACCGTCGCGTCGCGCTTCCACGACAAGCAGCGGCAGCTGTCCTGGGGGACGCACACCGGCCCGTACCTGATCCTGACCACGGTCGGATATGCCGACGGCCGACCGCGGGTCCGGGTCTCCGCCGACTCCTACCTCTCGGCGGAGATGAACGCCCTGGACGTGGGGCTGACCGACGCGGTCGCCGGCGTGCTCGGCAAGCCTCCACCGGCGCCCGTCTGCCCCGGTGCGCCAGGATGCTGAGGGCCGCGGGGATGCTGAGGGCCGCGGGGAGCCGGTCGCGGGCCGTGGCGGCGTTCGCGTCCTCGGGGCTCGCGCTGGCCATGTCGTCGGCCCTGATCGTCAGCACCGCGTCCCCCGCCCGGGCCGACACCGTGCGCGCCGCCGAGCAATGGGTGCTGGACGCGGTCAATGCGCCCGCCGCCTGGCAGGTCAGCCGCGGAGCGGGCGTCACGGTCGCGGTGATCGACAGCGGCGTCAACGGGAATGTCCCGGACCTGCAAGGCTCCGTACGCTCCGGTCCCGACCTGACGGGCGTGCACACCTCGCCCGACAATCCGTCCTGGGGCATGCACGGCACCTGGATGGCCTCGCTGATCGCCGGGCATGGTCATAACGGCGGCGGGAGCGGGGTCACCGGCGTGGCCCCGCAGTCGACGATCCTGTCGATCCGCGTCATTACCGACAAGCTGGACCCCGGCTACGCCGCCTACGAGCGGCAGCCACTGAGCCGGGGCCAGCAGGAGCTCGCGCAGGCCATCACCTATGCGGTCAGCCACGGCGCCGGGGTCATCAGCATGTCCCTGGGCTACGGCGCGCCGAGCCGCCCGGTCCGCGCGGCCCTGCAGGACGCTTTCGCCCACAACATCGTCGTCGTCGCGTCATCGGGCAACTCGGGCGATGCCGCCGAGGCGGCCGGGAAGGGCAGCGCCCCCTACTCGTTCCCGGCCGTCTATCCGGGGGTACTCGGCGTCTCGGCTGTGGGCCCGGACAGTCAGCCCGCCTCGTTCTCCAGCGACAACCTGTCCGTCGAGGTCGCGGCGCCGGGCGTCAACGTCCCGGCGGAGGGCAGGGACTCGCAGTACTGGCTGGTCAGCGGGACGAGCCCGGCATGTGCCCTCACCGCGGGCGTAGCGGCGCTGATCAGGTCGAAGTACCCCGCGCTGCCGGGCGCCGAGGTGGCCGATGCCATCACCACCTCCGCGTGGCACCGCCCGCCAGGCGGTTACGACCAGCAGGTCGGATTCGGCACCGTCGATGCGGTCGCCGCCCTCGCCGCCGCCGGGCGGCTCGCGCGGCAGGGACAGCCCAGCCAGACCGTGTCCGCCGCCAGTCACTTCGGCGGCGGTCCGCCGGCCATCCCGGCCCCTCCGGTGCAGCCGCGCGGCGCGCTGGCCCTGTTCCTCTACTGCCTGCTCGGGGCCGTGTGCGCGGGCCTGGTGGGGGTCGCGGCTACCCGGCTGGTCGCGCTGCGGCAGTCGCTGGCCGCATCAGGCGCCGGACGCCCCGGCCCGCCGAGGCAGGCGCCTCCGACCCCGGGCTGGGGGCTGCTGAACCGCGACGAGGATGACATCGACCCGGGTCCCGCGCCCAGCCATGACCTGCCTGGCGGCGACCTGCCCGGCGGCGGCCTGCCCGGCGGCGGCCTGCCCGGCCGCGGCCTGCCCGGCGGCGACCTGCCCGGCGGCGACCTGCCCGGCCGCGGCTTGCAGTCAGGGACCGCCCGCTTCCCCTGGCAGTCGCAGTCGGTCGGACGCCACGCCGCCCCGTCCGACCGGGGGGGCGGAGCGGAGGGTCCCCGGTGAGCTCGGGCCCGGAGGTCAGCGAGTTCGCCGCGCGCGTGCTGGACGTAGTGGAAATCATCCCGCCGGGCCAGGTCATGTCCTACGGGGACGTCGCCGAGTACCTGGGTGAGGCCGGCCCCCGGCAGGTCGGCCGGGCGATGGCCCTGTGGGGCGGCGGAGTGGCCTGGTGGCGGGTGGTGCACGCGGACGGGTCCCTGCTGGTCGGCCATGAGCGAGCCGCGCTCGCCCGGTACCGCGACGAGGGCACCCCGCTGCGGCTGGCCGCCGATGGCAGCCCGGCGGGTATCGACATGCGTCGCGCTCGCTGGGCGGGCTGAGGGCAGACCGGCCAAACGGCCGCAGAGTGTCGGCATCCTCTGCTGGAATGCCAACCGAGATGGAACGTACAGTGCTCGCCTACCGCCTGGTGCGCACGCCGGCCCCGGCCTGGCGTCCGCCCGTACTGGACGACGCCCAGCGCCAGGTCGTCGAGCACGCGGGCGGCCCGCTGCTGGTGCTGGCCGGGCCGGGGACGGGCAAGACGACGGCGATCGTCGAGGCGGTCGTGGACCGGATCGCCAGGCGCGGCATCGATCCCGGCCGGCTGCTGGTGCTCACCTTCAGCCGCAAGGCGGCGCAGGAACTGCGGGAGCGCATTGCGCTGCGGCTGGGCCGCACGACCAGGCGGCCGCTGGCGCTGACCTTTCATAGTTACGCCTACGCCCTGGTGCGCCGGGAATTCGTGCTGGCCGGCGATGAGCCGCCCACCCTGCTGTCTGGTCCAGAGCAGCTGCTGGAGGTGCGCAGGCTGCTGCGCGGCGAGGCCGCCGATGGCGGCCGGAACTGGCCGCAGCGGCTGCGCCCGGCCCTGGCGACCAGGGGGTTCGCGGGCGAGTTGCGCGATTTCCTGCTCCGCGCCGCCGAGCGCGGCCTGGACGGGCGCGGGCTGGCCGACCTCGGCCGCCGGCGCGGCCGCGATGACTGGATATCGGCTGGCCGGTTCCTGGACGCCTACGCCGCCCGGTTCGACCTCGCGCCCGTGCCCGCCTACGACTACTCGGAGATCGTCCGGATCGCCGGCGGCCTGCTGCGCCGCAAGGCCGTCCGGGCCAGGGAACGGGAAGCCTACGACGCGATCCTGGTGGACGAGTACCAGGACACCGACCCGGCCCAGGAGGAGATGCTGCGGCAGCTGGCCGGCGATGGCCGCGAGCTCATCGCCGTGGGCGACCCCGACCAGTCGATCTACGCCTTCCGCGGCGCCGACGTGGAGGCGATCAGGCGGTTCCCCGAGCGGTTCCGGGCGCCGGACGGCAGGCCCGCCGAGGTGATCGCGCTGCGCACCTGCCGGCGTAGCGGCCCGGTGCTGCTGGCCGCCTCCCGGCGGGTCGCGGCGCGGATGCCGACTGCCCTGGCCCGGCAGGAGCGGGGGAGCCGGGGTGGTGAGCGGGGTGGTGAGCGGGGCGGCCATCGCGAGCTGGTCCCCGTCCCGGCCGCCGTGCCCGGCGAGGTACGGATCCTGACGGCCGCCAGCGCCAGCCAGGAGGCCGCGCTGATCGCCGACACGCTGCGCCGCGCGCACCTGATCGACGGGCTGCCCTGGTCGTCGATGGCGGTCCTGGTGCGCTCGGCCGCCCGCCAGGTGCCGGTCCTGCAGCGCGCGCTGGCCTCGGCTGGCGTGCCGGTCGCCGTCGCCGGGGATGAGCTGCCGCTCACCGCCGAGCCGGGTACCCGGCCGCTGCTGGCGCTGCTCGCCTGCGCGCTGCGACCGGGCGCGCTCACCGAGGAATCCGCCGCCGAGCTGCTGACCGGGCCGCTCGGCGGCACCGACGCGCTCGGGCTGCGGCGGCTGCGACGGGTGCTGCGCGCCGCGTCTCAGGCCTCGGGGCAGCCGCCGTTCGCTGAGCCGCTCGCCGCCGCGCTCCGGGACCCGCGTGAGCTCATCCCGGCCGGCTGGCCGGCTGGCTGGGAGGCGCCCGGCGGACCCGGCGGCGACGCCGGGACGGAACTGAACGCCAGGCCCGGCTCGCCCGCCGGGCCCGCGCGGCCCGGCGGTCCGGTGATCCCGGTGATCCCGGCGCTGGCCGCCGCGCGGCGGGTGACGTCGCTCCTGGCCCTGGCCCGCGACGCCGCGCGGGAGGGCACCCCGCACGACGTGCTGTGGGCGGTCTGGGACGCGTCCGGGCTGGCCGCACAGTGGCAGGAGGCCAGTGTCGCCGGCGGCATGCACGGCGCTGCGGCCGACGCCGACCTGGACGCCGTGGTCGCGCTCTTCGACGCCGCCGCGCGCTTCTCGGCCCGGCTTCCGCACGGCTCGGCCCGGCTGTTCCTGGACAGCCTGGTCGGCCAGGAGATCGCCGGCGAGACGCTGGCCGAGCATGCGCCGCGGGGCGATGCCGTGGCGGTGCTGACCGCGCACCGGTCCAAGGGGCTGGAATGGGACCTCGTGGTCGTCGCCGGGGTGCAGGAGGGCTCCTGGCCGGATATCCGCCAGCGAGGCTCGCTGCTGGGCATGGACGAGCTGGTCGAGATCACCGCCGGCCGGCTGGATGAGCACGCCGCGGGGGCCGACGCCGCCGCGGCCGCGCTCGCCTCCAAGCTGCTGGACGAGGAGCGCAGGCTCTTTTACGTCGCGGTGACCCGGGCGCGCCGGGAGCTGGTGGTCACGGCCGTCGGCGGCGCGGACAGCGAGGAGCGACCCTCCCGGTTCCTGGGCGAGCTGGCCGGGGACTCCATCGGGATCGAGCAGGTGGCCGCTACCGGCCGGCAGTGGCTCTCGCTGCCGGTCCTCACCGCGAGCCTGCGCCGGGCGGCGGCCGACGGCGGGCTGCCCGGCCACGTGCGCCGGGCGGCAGCGGCCCAGCTGGCCAGGCTCGCGGCCGCCGGCGTTCCCGGAGCGGCGCCCCGGCAGTGGTATGCCCTGACGGAGCTGAGCAGCGCCGGCCTGCCGATTCCCGGCGAGGTCAGACTCTCCCCGTCGAGGGTGGAGACCTTCACCAAGTGCGGGCTGCGCTGGCTGCTGGAGGCGGCTGTCGGCGTCGGCTCGCCCGCCGTGGCCCGTGACTTCGGCATCGTGATCCACGCGGCGGCCGCGCTGGCCGCGCAGGGAGCGCAGGACGGCGACATCGCTAAGCGCATCGATGAAATGTGGCAGCACCTCGATTTCGGCAGCCCCTGGTACAGCGCCAAGCAGCGTGAGCAGGCCGAGCGCATGGTGGCCAAGTTCCTCGCATGGCACCGGGCCAACCCGCGGGAACTGGTCGCCGTCGAGCAGGCGCTGGCGGTCCGGGCCGGGCAGGTGACCATTACCGGGCAGGTCGACCGGCTGGAGCGCGATGCCGACGGCACGGCGATCGTGGTTGACCTGAAGACCGGCAGCGCCCGGCCGGCCGACGACGACCTGGATCGCAACCCCCAGCTCGGCGTCTACCAGCTGGCGGTCCTGCTGGGCGCCTTCGAGAAGCTGGGCCTGACCGATCCGGGTGGCGCGGAGCTCGTCCAGGTCGGGAGGGCTGGCCTGTCGGCCGGCGTCCGGGTGCAGCGCCAGCGCGGGCTGTCCAGCGACCCGGAGCCTGGCTGGGCGCTCGAGCTCGTGGAAACGGTCGCGGCCGGGATGGCCGGGCCGGTGTTCCAGGCGACGGCCAACCCCGGCTGCCGGGTCTGCCCCGTTGCCGCCTGCTGCCCGGTCCATGAGCGCGGCGCGCAGGTGACCCCGTGACCCCAGAGCCGTCCGCCCGTCCGCCCGCGCCGCGTTATAGCCCCGCGCAGCTCGCGCGCCTGCTCGGCGCCGCACCGCCGACGGCGGAGCAGGCGGCCGTTATCAGCGCGCCGCTGGCCCCGATGGCCGTGATCGCCGGCGCCGGCTCGGGCAAGAGCGAGACCATGGCGGCCCGGCTGGTCTGGCTCGTCGCTAACCAGCTGGTCCGGCCCGAGCGGGTGCTCGGACTGACCTTCACCCGGAAGGCCGCCGCCGAGCTGGGCGAGCGGGTGCGCGCCCGGCTGGAGGGGCTGCACCGCGCGGGCCTGGCCGGGCCCGGCACCGACGAGCAGCCCGGCGAGCCGACGGTGTCGACCTACCACGCCTACGCCGGCCGCCTGGTCGCCGACCACGCGCTGCGGGACGGCCTGGAGCCGTCGATGCGCCTGGTCACCCCGGCCGTCTCCTGGCAGATCGCCGCCCTGGTCGTGGCCGCCTACGACGGTCCCATGGATGCCGTCGGCTGGTCCCCGGCCGCGGCGACCGCGGCGGTCATCGACCTGGCCGGCGAGCTCGCCGAGCACCTGCGCGTCGCCGACGACGTGGTCGCCGCCGGCCGGTGGCTGGATCGCCGCCTGGCTGAGCTGCCCGGCCGGGTTCCCGCCCTCGCCCTCAAGGTCGTGCGCTGTCAGCGCACTCGCGAGCAGTTGCTCCCGCTCGTGGCCGCTTATCACGCCGCCAAGACCGTCCGTGAGGTCATCGACTACGGCGACCAGATGGCGATCGCCGCGCGAATCGCTGGCCGGCATCCCGAGGTGGGCGCGGGGGAGCGCGGTCGTTATCAGGTAGTACTGCTCGACGAGTATCAGGACACCAGCCATGCGCAGCTCGTGCTGCTCCGCTCGCTGTTCGGCGGCGGCCACCCGGTCACGGCGGTGGGCGACCCCTGCCAGTCCATCTACGGGTGGCGCGGCGCGAGCGCGGGGAACTTGCGCCGGTTCAGCGCGGACTTTCCCGTCGCGCAGGATCGGCCGGCCCCGGTGCTGCTGCTGTCCACCAGCTTCCGCAACACCGGCCGGGTGCTGGCCGCGGCCGGTGCCATCCAGGCCGGACTGCGCGCGGCGGCGCCGGAGGTGCCCCTCCTGGTCGCCCCGCCCGGCCGCGCGGACCGGGGCCGGGTGGTCTGCGCGCTGCTGGAATCCTCGGCGGCCGAGGCCGCCTGGATAGCCGGCCAGATCAGCGGCCTGCTGAGCCTGGACCCCGGTATCGCGCCGGACGGCGGCCCGTGGCCGGACGGCAGGCAGGACGCCGTTCGTCCCTCCGACATCGCGGTGCTGTGCCGTAAGCGCGCCCAGTTCCCGGGGCTGCGCGCGGCGCTGGAAGCGCGCGGCATCCCGGTGGAGGTGGTCGGCCTCGGCGGGCTGCTGACCGTCCCCGAGGTCGCCGACATTGTCGCCACCCTGCGGGTGCTGCACGATCCGACGGCCTCCGACGCGCTCGCCCGCCTGCTGACCTCGCCGCGCTGGCGGATCGGCCCGGCCGACCTGGTCGCGCTGGGCCGCCGGGCCCGGGCCCTGGCCAGCCAGGCCAGCGGCGGCGGGGAACCTGGTGCCAGCGGCGGCCTGCTGGCCCAGGCGGTGACCGACCTGACCAAGGAAATGGGCAGCCTCGTGGAGGCCCTCGATGACCTGGACGGCCCGGCTGCCTACTCAGCGGCCGGGCACGCCCGCCTGGCCGCGCTGGCGAGCGAGCTGCGGGTGCTGCGAACGCATGTGGCCAGGCCGCTGCCCGACCTGGTTTCCGAGGTCGAGCGGACCCTCTGCCTCGACATCGAGGTGGCCTCCCGGCCGGGCGCGGACCCGGCGAGCGCGCGGGCCGACCTGGACGCCTTCACCGACGCCGCGGCCGCGTTCGCCGGAGACCGGGAGGAGTCCACGCTCGGCGCGTTCCTGGCCTACCTGCGGGCCGCCGAGGAAGAGGAGTTCGGCCTGGAGGGCGGCCGGGTCGGCGAGAGCGACTCGGTGAAGCTCGCGACCGTGCACGCCAGCAAGGGCCTGCAGTGGCCGGCGGTCATCGTGCCCGGCCTGGCCGGCGGCACGGCGTCGCGCATCTTCCCGGCCAGGCCCAAAATCGCGACGCGATGGACGGAGAACCCCCGCCTGCTGCCGTTCAGCCTGCGCGGCGACGCGGCTGACCTGCCGGCGCTGGCCGGCCTGGCGGCTAGCGACCTGGCTATCTTCACGCAGGCCTGCACCGACCGGGAGCTCGCGGAGGAGCGCCGCCTGGCCTACGTGGCCGCGACCAGGGCCGCGTTCTGGCTGGGGTGCACGGGTTACTGGTGGGGCGCCGGCGTGTCCCGGCTCGGCCCGTCGGAGTTCCTGGAGGAGGTCCGCGCCGAGTGTGAGGCCGGCCAGGGAGTCGTCGACGTGTGGGAGCCCGAGCCCGAGCCCGACGCCACCAATCCGGCCCTGGCCGAGCCCGCCACCGCGGCCTGGCCGGCCGCGCAGGCGGCCGGCGCGCGCTACGACGCTGTCCGCGCGGCCGCCGGCCTGGTCACCCGCGCCATGACCGACCTGGAGCGCCGCAAGCAGCGCCCCGAGCGCCCGGAGCCGGAGCCGGTGCCGGTGCCGGAGCCGGAGCCGGAGCACGGTGCCGTCCGGGACCCCCATCAGGAGCTGATGGACTCGTGGGCCAGCGAGGCCGACCTGCTGCTCGCCGAGCGGGCCCGCCGCCGGGCCGGAGGCCACGCCCAGGTCGCGCTGCCCCGGCAGATTCCGGTGTCGGCCCTGGTGACCGTCGCGAGAGACCCGGCCGAGCTGGCCCAGCAGGTACGCCGGCCGATGCCGCGCCCGCCCGCACCGCACGCCCTGCGCGGCACCGAGTTCCACCGCTGGCTGGAGGGGCGTTTCGGCCAGCCGCAGCTGATCGACGCCGACGAGCTGCCGGGCGCCGCGGACGATCCGGGGGGCGCCGGCCCGGACGCGGACCTGGCCGACCTCAAGTCGGCCTTCGAGGCCAGCGAATGGGCGGACAGGCAGCCGGCCGAGGTCGAGGTGCCGTTCGAGTCGCTGATCGGTGACCGGCTGGTCCGCGGCCGCATCGACGCCGTGTTCGCCGATGCCCCCGATGGCCGGTTCGACGTCGTGGACTGGAAGACCGGCCGGCCGCCGGCCTCGGCCGCCGAGCGTCGCGCGGTCGCGGTCCAGCTCGCGGCCTACCGGCTCGCCTGGGCGGCCCTGGCCGGGGTGCCGGTCGCGGACGTGCGCGCGGCGTTCTACTACGTGCGCGGTGACCTGACCGTCCGGCCCGCCGACCTGCTGGACGAGGTCGGCCTGGCCGCGCTGATTGACGCCATCCCGATCGCCGGCGCGGCCGCCGGTCATCGGGACGGCTGATCCGCCGGGCTCGTTCTGGCGAGGGGATGTGAAGGGAGAGACATGTCGCGAGCGGAGCCGATGCAGGGAACCGAGCTGGCCCGGCAGGTCGCCGCCGACACGGCCAGCCGCGCGGCGCGGTTCACCGAGCAGGCGGGGCGCCCCGCCGTGCCTGGCGACGGTGCTGGTCGGCGACGACCCGGCCTCGGTCACCTACGTGCGGATGAAGCAGAACCGGTCCCGGCAGGGGCGCCTGGCGGCGTCGGGCCGATGACGATCGCGGTACTGCTCGCGCAGACGGTGGATGCCGCCGTGGCGCAGGCGGCGTCCTGAGGAGTCACGCCGTCACGCGCCGGGCGGAGGGCCGGGGCTCGCCCGCGTCAGGAGCCGAGGTGCTGCTCCAGGGCCTCCACCTTGGACTGGAGCGCGCTGGTCACCCCAGGCCGGAAGTCGGCCTTCAGCGTCACGCTCACTCGCGGGGCGCGCGCGGCCACCGCGTCCACGGCCCCCTTGACGACGGCCATGACCTCGTCCCAGGTTGATATGTAATTTGCTACTATTTAGCCATGCTGAACGGCACAGATCAGACAGCCAAGCCCTACGACATCTACGCCAGAGTCAGCCGAGTCAAGAGCAAGAAGAAGAACGAGCCGTCCACGGGCGGGCAGGTCGCGATCTGCCGCCTGAGGCTCGCCGACCTTGACCTGCCGGAGGGCAAGGTTCTGGTTGATCCGGGGCGTTCGGCATGGGACCCGACTGTCCGGCGTCCGGCGTGGGACGAGCTGATGGACCGGCTTGAGCGCGGCGTGTCCGGCGGGTTCATTGTGTTCGACCTGGAGCGGTTCACCCGGCAGCCGAAGGACGGCGAGCGGATGATCGAGCTGGCCGCCCGCGGCCTGGGCGTGCTGGACAGCGAGAGCGAGTACGACCTGCGGACCCCGAACGGCAAGAAGGCGTTCCGCGACGCGATCAACGCCGCCGCCTACTACTCCGACCGCCTGTCCAGCAGAGCCCGGCGCGGCAAGCGGCTCAAGGCACTGTCGGGGGAGCCGAACACCACAACCCGTCCATTCGGCTTCGAAGACGATTTCGTGACCGTGCGCGAAGCCGAAGCCGAGATCATCCGGGAACTGACGAGGCGGTTCTTGGCGGGAGAAACGCAGCACGCGCTGGTACGTGACCTCAACGCACGCGGCGTCCTCAGCAGCAAGGGCAAGCCTTGGACTGTCAGATCCCTGCAACTTCTTCTGCTCAGAGAGCGCAACTGCGGGAGAATCCTCTACACCGACACGGAAACAAACGTTAAGTCCATTGCCGGGCATCTGCCGGGGAAGCCGATCATTACCGAAGACGACTTCGACCGGGTATGCGCGATATACGCCGCGCGCCGGGGCAGCGAGGCGCCCTCGGAGATCTACCTGTGCACGGGGATAGCCTTCTGCGGCCGTCCGGACTGTGGCAAACCGCTCACAGGTCACCCAGTAGACGCTCTGAAGCGGTACGAGGACGGTTCGGTACGCCGGGAATACAGGTGCGGCCCGTCTTCTAGCGGCAAGGGCTGTGCCAAGATCAGCGTTGATCAGCGTGGCTTGGATGAGGCGGCCGGAGCCATCGCTGTGGAGATTCTGTCTGACTCTCGCCATGCCGAGGCGATCGAATCCGTCACCCGGGAACTTGAGAGCGAAGCCGCGCGGCTGGACCTGGCCATCGCCGAGGCTGAACGTGTCGCAGAAGCGCTGGCTGACCGCCTTGGGCGCGGAGAACTCACTCTCTCGCGCTATGACATCGCCAATCGGCCACTGGATGAGCGCATAGCCAAGCTCAAGGCCGAACGCGAAGCGCTGGGCGACACAGCTCCAGGCGCTTCACGGCAGCCAAGCCGGGAGCACTGGCAAAAGCGGTGGGACGAAGCCGACACGGCGGAAAAACGCGAGCTGTTGAAAATGGCCTTGCGCGGCCGACGCCT
The DNA here is from genome assembly GCA_035532295.1 of Streptosporangiaceae bacterium. GTDB lineage: Bacteria > Actinomycetota > Actinomycetes > Streptosporangiales > Streptosporangiaceae > DASUBV01. The sequence goes on along the minus strand of DATKRH010000291.1, from coordinate 2,333 downwards.
CGTCGTCGACCCGGCTAGCCTTAAGCGCGCTGAGCGGTCTGATGTCACCCGTCGGCTCAGGATCGTCTCAGCGGAAGGCGAAGACCTGCCAGACACGACGATGACGATCGCTGACGTGATCGCGGCCCGTGCCGCACATGGCGGGCTGGTGTCCACCCCTAGCGCTCCGGACACCAGATGGTCGAAGCGCCGGACTTTCACCGAGGAGTACAAGAACCGCATCCTTGATGAGTACGAGAACGCGGGACCGGGAGAGCGTGGTGCTCTGCTGCGCAGGGAGGGCCTGCACTACACGAATATCTCCTCTTGGCGCCGCAAGAGGGTCGGGTAGACCGTGGCCGCCGAACTTGTTCGCTCAGACCGCCCGATTGATATCTACGCCCGTGTCAGTCAGCTCAAGCGCAACGAGAAGCGCGAACCGTCGACCGACGGCCAGGTGTCGGTATGCCGGGTCCGCCTTGCAGACCTCGGTCTTGCGGAGGGCAAGGTTCTGGTTGACCCCGGGCGCTCGGCGTGGAACCCAGCTATCGAGCGTCCGGGGTGGGACGAGCTGATGGAGCGACTGGAGGGCGGCGTGTCTGGCGGTTTCATCGTGTTCGACCTAGAGCGGTTCACCCGGCAGCCGAAGGACGGCGAGCGGATGATCGGGGCGGCCGCTCGCGGCCTTCTGGTGCTGGATAGCGAGAGCGAGTATGACCTGCGGACCCCGAATGGGAAGAAGGCGTTTCGCGATGCGATCAACGCCGCCGCCTACTACTCCGATCGCCTGTCAACCCGGAGCGCCTGCGGGAAGAAGCTCAAGGCGATGGCGGGCGAGCCGAACGGCTCGGCGCGGCCATTCGGCTTCGAGGACGACCGCGTCACCCAGCGCGAGAACGAGGCCGCCGTCCTGCGGGAACTGACCGCCCGTTTTCTGGCGGGCGAACTGCAAGACGCGCTGGTCGCGGACCTGAACGCGCGGGGGATTCCCACGGCTCAGGGCAGGCCGTGGACGCGCCCGGCGCTAAAGACGCTGCTCACCCGCCAGCGGAACTGCGGCAGGATCATCTACACCGACCCCGCGTCGGGCCTGACGTCCGTCGTTGGCCGCCTGCCAGGCGCTCCGATCGTTTCCGAGGAAGACTTCGACCGGGCAACCGCGATCTACGCCGCACGCCGGAGAGGACGCCCGAGTTCACCGCACTACCTCTGCTCGTCCTTCGCCGTCTGCGGGCAGCCCGGCTGCGGCCATATCCTCCACGGTCGGCCCCGCAACGGCCTCAAGCCGTACTCGGATGGATCGGTAAGCCGTTCGTACTGGTGCAACCCCACTTCGGGAGGGTGCGGAAAGACCGAAGTGGATCAGCGGGCACTGGATTCAGCGGCACGCGCGCTCGTGGTTGAGATCTTGTCGGACACGCGCAACACCGACGAGATCGAGCACGCCGCCTACGAGGCAGCCAGCGAAGCCGTCCAACTAGACATCAAGATCGCTGAAGCTGAGGCGGTGGCGGAAGCTCTCACCGATCGCCTAGGACGAGGCGAGATCACCCTCGCCCGCTACGACCTGGTCATCAAGCCAGTCGATGAACGCATCGCTAGCCTCCGGGCCGAACGCGCCGCAGTCCCCGATCCCGGCCCCGTCCCTGCAGCACAGCAGTCACTGGGAAGAAGCCGTGCGCAGTGGCGGCAGCGGTGGGACACCGCCGACTACAAGGGAAAGCGAGACCTGCTCAAGATGGCGCTGCGGGGCAAGCACCTGGTGATACAGCCAGCCCAACGGGGCAGGGGCAGCGCCGACCAGGCCGACATCGTGCGCCGCATCACGATCGAGGAGCGCCGCATTTCCGCCTAGACAGGCCAGTAATCGTTTCGTTTCGTTTATTCGTTACGTCACCAGATACGAAAACGAAAGGCCCGAGATCACGGGACACCACGATCACGGGAGGGCCGATGACCAGCAAGAAGACCACCACGGCCGGCGGCACCACGGCGCGGCCGACGTGCGGTTACCCCGGATGTGACCAGCTCGCCGCCCCGGCCGAGAAGCCCGGACGACCGCCAGAGTACTGCGCCGGACGGGGCCACACCCGTGCATCGGCCTGGAAGGAACGCCAGCGGCTGAACGCCGAGAAGAACGGCACCACGATCAGCACGGCCGATGACGCCAGCTCACCACCCACATCACCAGCAACGGCCACGAGCCCCCGGCGGGCCTCGACCTGCTCGGCCGAAGGATCGTCCGGCAGATCCGGCGCCGCGGCCCAGCGCGCTGCCCTCGCCGGGCTGGGATCCAGTCCGCGGAAAACCTCCGCCGTGAAGTCATCGATGATCTGGCGCCGCTCGGCCGCGGA
>DATKRH010000290.1:0-52695 GCA_035532295.1 Streptosporangiaceae bacterium | reverse complement strand
ACTTGACATAATGTTCATTATCGGCGTTAGGTGAATTCAAGGTGGCGCTGTTCCGGTGGCTGGATCAAGAACGTGATGGGCCTGACGCGTGGAGGGCGCCGGGACGAAGCGGGGTGCCGAGCACCTGGCTGACGAGGGTGCGGTGGGCAGCGTGGAGGGTGCGGACGGCCGCCGGCGTGAGGCCGGGCCTGACGGGTTCGCGGCCGTCTCGGGGCCGCCCGGGCTTGGTCGGGATCCACAAGTAGCCAGGATCGCTGCCCTCGAGTTCGGCGATGATCGCCGCTCGGGCACCGAGCCACCGGGTGAGGATCTGCACGGTCGGGCCGCCGAGCGGGCAGGAACCGTCGGCGAGTTCGACGCGTGCCCCGCCGTCCAGATGCAGCGCTCTGACGTTGAGGCGGGCGAGCTCGGGGACAGACTGGCCGGTGTCGGCGACGAGCGCGGCAAGGGCGGCGGTGCGCAGGCATGTCGCGACGTTGGCGTGGATGGGCCTGCGTACAGCCAAGTCGTGGAGAAGGCGCTCGGTATCAGCGGGGGTCAGGCGGTAGCCCTGGGTGGGCGGCCGGCTGTCACGGCGGTCCGGCCGGCAGAGGAATGCGGCGAAGGAGTTGTAGGAGTCGATACGCACGCGCATCGAGTTGGAGTAGGCGGCGGCATCGCGACCGCCGAGGGTGTTGCGGGTGCGGGTCTTGCCGACGGCCGCATCCGAGAGCCATGCGTCGGCACGCGCAGGGTCCAAGAGCTCGGCTATCGTGATCTCACTGGTACCGGCGGCCTGCTGGGCATGGCGCAGGTACTCGTCGAGGAAGTGCCTGCGGATCCGCCGGGTGGTGACAGCGAACTGGCGGGCGGCCAGGTGGCGGATGAACTCTTCAAGGGCTTCGCGTGCCGACGTGCGGGTCTCCGGAGCTGGTGGCATATGCCCGACACGATATCTGTTCCATGCTGATAACAGCAAGAAGCACCCCTGACGGCCCGATGCCGCCCCTACCCTGCCGCGCCGTATGGTCCGGGGCGGTCCGGACCGGATCGAGTCGCACCATATCGGTCCGACCCGGACCCCCCATTCGGCAATGGCCTGCCTCCAGCGCAGTTTTCCCCCGCTTCTTGCTGTTATCAATTTCTGCCAAGGCACGGCAGTTGCACGAGGTAGCGCCTGTATCCCTTCAGCCGCTACCCGGGTTCCCGCGCCGCCGCGCGGGCCTGCTCCAGCTGATCGGCGCTGATCGGGCCGGTCCCTGGCAGGCCTGCGGCCGTCCACGCCTCCTGCGCACGCACGACGTCGCCGCCCGCCTCCTGCAGCACCATCTTCTTCGCCGTGGTGTTGGGCACAGCCGCGTGAACGCCAAGATCCATCAGGTGGGCCAACATCCGGACCGACTGGTTCCGCTGCCCCGCCTTCCGCTCGTTGTAGCGGTAGACCAGCACCCACCGTCCTTCCAGGGAACGGGCTCGCTCGATCAGCGCCCGTCCGCGGTCGGTGTCCGCGTGCTCGGTGCGGATCGGCTCGCTCTCGCCCGACGGCAGCCGCAACGTGACCAGCCCGCGACGGCTCGACTCCTCGATCTCGACCTTCTCCAAGAACGCGATGAAGGTCCGCGCTGACTCCAGCCGCTCGATGTCCTGCCCGGCCTGCTGGGCGATCAGGTGCAGGTCCACGGTCAGGCCGTGCACCCGGCGGCCCCATGCCGCCTCCTCGCCAGGAGGACACGGACCCGCAGCCTGGGCAGCCGCGATGACAAGGCTGTAGTGGCTGGTGTCCACGCCGCCCATTATCGCCCGTCGGGGCTTGGCGTTCGCGGGGGGCGCCGCTGTACGAGGCCTGCTACGGCGAGTGCGCCATCGGCTGGCCCATCCAAACCGATGCCTCCCAGGTCAGCAGTTGCCAGCTCGCATAAGTGTCGCTGAGCCAGGACATCGGCGCGAGCCCTGGTGGCACGCATGGCGTGCTAGTGTTAGAACTCAGTTGCGATGACGCGCAATAATCTGGGCTGAGAATGATAAGTGCGTTTGAGACAGGGCACGCCGGGAGCCGAGCGGCTACGCTGGGCAATGTGACCACAGTGCGAGCCGCCCCGTCCCGGGCCCGGTATCACTCCCGTCCCGGGCACCGGGCGGTTGTCGCCGCCAGCCTGGCGGACCTGCAAGGCCCCACGCACGGCACGGTTGAGCTGCCGATCTGGCTGTTCTGGTACCCGGACCGCACGTTCGACCTGGACGAGCCGGGCATGCTGCCTTGGATGTACCAGGTCGTGCTCAGGGAAGCCGGTAGCGCCGAGGACCTCGCCCATCTGAACGGCGAGCTGCTGATCGCCCTGTGGCCGGACCTCTACCTGCCCAGGGGCGTGCGCCAGGCGTGGGAGGACCAGCACCCGGAGCTGCACGCAGCCTCGGTCCCGGCCGGCTGATGCCGATCGACCATCTGCAGCGCGAGGTGGCCGTTATCGCCCTCCGCGCGGCCGCCGGGCACGGGTTCGCCCTAGCCGGCGGCAACGCGCTGATCGCGCACGGGATCATCGACCGGCCGACCGATGACGTGGACCTTTTCAGCGACCAGGAAGGCGGCGTGACCGCGGTCGCCCAGGCGGTGGAAGACGCCCTGCGCGAGGCGGGCTTTCAGACAGAGCGCCGGGACCAGGCCGGCGGCCTCGGGGACATTTTCGACGGGATGGGCGAGGGTCTCGCCGAGTGGATCATCACCACCCCCGGCGGCCAGCAGACGATGCTGCAGATGGCCTACTTCGACCGGAGCCACGGCCCCGTGACCATGGACGTCGGACCGGTTCTCGACCTGGAGGACCTAGCGGGGTGGAAAGTGTGCGCCCTCGCGAGCCGCATAGAGCCTCGCGATTTCGTCGACACGGCGGCCGCCCTGCAGCACTACAGCGTGGATCAGCTGATCGGGTTCGCCAAGCGGCTGGACCCCGGCCTGCAGGACCGTGACTTCGCTGACGCGGGCCGGCAACTGGACCGGATGCCCGATGGCGTCTTCGCCCGTTACGGACTCAACCCGCAGGACGTCGCCATGCTGCGCAAGCGGTTCGCGGCCTGGCCCCGGACCTGATCCCGCCCGCATGCATGGTTGCTTTCCGTCTGGGGGGTCGGTGCTCCCCGGATCGGAGAACTTCTCCAGCAGCCTGGCCAGCCTCGGGGTGGTGGTCCCCGTGACCGGATCGGGTACCGCCGGCGGCGGGCTGCGGTTCCCCCGCGGACAGGCCGGCGACACCCGGCACCGACGCTGACCGGTGGCGTGAGCGGCCCAGGTCAGCCGTCGAGATAGCGCAGCACGGCTAGCACCCGCCGGTTGTCGCTGCCGGCCGGCGGGAGTCCGAGCTTGCCGAAGATGGCGGCGACGTGCTTTTCCACTGCCCCCGGCGAGACCACCAGAGCGGTGGCGATCCCGGCATTGGACCGGCCCTCGGCCATCAGGGCCAGTGCCTCCCGCTCCCGGGCCGTCAGCGAGGCCACTCCCCCGGACTGCGCGCTGGCGCGCATCAGCATCCGCACCACCTCCGGATCCAGCGCCGTGCCGCCGGCCGCCACCCGCTCCAGCGCGGCGACGAACTCGGCCACGTCGGCGACCCGGTCCTTGAGCAGGTAACCCACGCCGACCGGGCTATCGGCCAGCAGCCCAGTGACCTGGGAAATAGCGGAGGACCAGGATGGCCACGCCGATCATCGCCACCACCGCGATCGCCAGCATCCACCAGGTCGACCGCGGGCCGCGGAGCTTGACCCACTCCTGGCCAGCTGACCGCACGCTGGTGCGTGCCTACGGAGATCACGCTAGGGATCGCGCTGACCTGGCGGAATCCGGCTAACGCCCGTCCTGGCCGGGGGTTAGCCCCCGCCCGGCGGTCCCGCGCCGCCTGGCCGCGGTCAGCTGGCCAGGGCCGGCGGAGGCAGGCGCCGCAGAACCTCGCGCAGCGTCTCCTTGACATCGCTCATATCGGCCTTGAGCGTCTCAACATCCGACCGCAGGGCGGCGATGTCGCCGACCATGCCGTCCTGCGTACTGCGCAATTTCGTCAGGTCGCGGAGCATGCCGTCCTGCGTACTGCGCAATTTCGTCAGGTCGCGGAGCATGCCGTCCTGCGTACTGCGCAATTTCGTCAGGTCGCGGAGCATGCCCTCCTGGGCGCGGCGCAGTATCGTCAGGTCGCCGCGTACCGACTGAAGCCCGGCGGCGAGCACGCCGGCCTGCCCCGGTCCCGCCCAGGTCTCCAGCCCGTTGACGCGCACCTCTAATGCCCCGATCCGTTCTGCGATGGTCGCCATGTCCGGCACGCTACAACGTGCCTCTGACAGGATGGCACAGCCGCGCGCGGGAGGCTCGCCGGTTAACCCGGCCGCTAATCGACCGCCGCAACGGCCTGGGCGAACTGCGCCGCGTACAGCCGCGCATAGGCGCCGTCGGCCGCCAGCAGTTCCTCGTGCGTGCCCTGCTCGACGATCTGCCCGGACTCCATCACCAGGATCAGGTCGGCATCGCGGATCGTGGACAGCCGGTGCGCGATGACGAAACTGGTCCGGCCCTGCCGCAGCGAGTTCATCGCCCGCTGGATCAGGACCTCGGTCCGGGTGTCGACCGAGCTCGTGGCCTCGTCCAGGATGAGGATGGCCGGGCGAGCGAGGAAGGCGCGGGCAATCGTGATCAGCTGCCGCTCACCCGCGCTGACGTTGGCGCCCTCGTCGTCGAGCACCGTCTCGTACCCCCCGGGCAGGGTGCGCGCGAACCGGTCCACGTAGGTCGCCGTGGCCGCCTCGATGACCTGCTCACGGGTAGCGCCGGCCGAGCCGTAGGCGATGTTCTCGGCGATGGTACCGCCGAACAGCCAGGCGTCCTGCAGCACCATTCCCGTCAGCCCGCGCAGCTCATCGCGGCTCATCGACGCGATGTCCGTGCCGTCGAGCAGGATCTGGCCCGAGCTGACCTCGTAGAACCGCATCAGCAGGTTGACCAGGGTGGTCTTGCCAGCCCCGGTCGGCCCGACGATGGCCACCGTCTGGCCGGGGGTCACCGAAAGGGACAGGTCCTCGATCAGCGGCCGGTCCGCGGCGTACCGGAAGGACACGTGACGGAACTCGACCCGCCCGCGAACCTCCGCGGGCCGGGCCGGCTCTGCCGGGTCGGGTCCCTGCTCGTCCGCGTCCAGCAGGGCGAAGACTCGCTCGGCGGACGCCACGCCGGACTGCAGCAGGTTGGCCATGCTGGCCACCTGGGTGAGCGGCTGGCTGAACTGGCGCGAGTACTGGATGAACGCCTGCACGCTGCCCAGCGACAGCTTCCCGGCGGCCACCAGCAGCGCGCCGACCACGGCGACCAGGACGTAGTTGATGTTCCCGATGAACATCATGACCGGCTGGATCGTGCCGGAGATGAACTGAGCCCGGTAGCTCGCGTGGAACAGCTCCTCGTTCTGCTCAGTGAAGGCACGCATGGACTGCTCGCGCTGGCCGAACACGCTCACCAGAGCATGGCCGGTGTACATCTCCTCGATGTGCCCGTTCAGCCTGCCGGTCGTCGACCACTGCCGGACGAACTGCGGCTGGGCCCGCTTGCCGATCCGGGCCACGGCGAAGACCGAGACCGGCACGGTGACCAGGGCGATCAACGCCAGTAGGGGCGAGATGACCAGCATCATGGTCAGCACGCCCACGATGGTGAGCAGCGAGATCACTAGCTGGCTCAGCGTCTGCTGCAGGGACTGCGCCAGGTTGTCGATGTCGTTGGTGACCCGGCTGAGGATCTCCCCGCGCGGCTGCCGGTCGAAGTAGCTCAGCGGCAGCCGGGACAGCTTGACCTGAACCTGCTCGCGCAGCCGGAAGACCAGCCGCTGCACGATCGTCGCGGTAAGCCGTCCCTGCATCAGTGTGCCGGCCGACGATCCGAGGTAGACCACCAGGACCAGCAGCAGCACCCGGCCGACATGATCGAAGTCGATGCCCTGGCCCGCCACGACGTGCATCGCCGACAGCATGTCGGCCTGCGTGCCACGGCCCTCGCGGCGCAGTTGAGCCACCATCTGCGCCTTGCTCACGCCGGCCGGGATCTGGCGGCTGATCACGCCCGAGAAGATCAGGTTGGTGGCGTCACCGAGCAGCCGCGGGCCGAGCACCGACAAGGTAACGGCCGCGGCGGCCAGCACGAGGCTGGCCGCGATGAGCGGGCGCTGCGGCGCCAGCGTCCCCAGCAGGCGGCGGCTGGACCCGCGGAAGTCCAGCGACTTCTCCGTTGACTGTCCGCCCATGAACGCCGCCGGCCCGCGGCCGGGACCCATCCCCCCCGCCGGGCCGGGCCCGCGCCGCGGAGTGGCCCGCTCCCCCACCCCGCTCATGCCGCTGCCTCCTGCTCGGTGAGCTGGGAGAGCACGATCTCCCGGTAGGTCTCGTTGGTGGCCATCAGGTCGGCGTGCGGGCCGGAGGCGACGATCCGCCCCGCGTCAAGCACGATGATGCGGTCGGCGTGCCTGATCGTGGCCACCCGCTGCGCGACGATGAGCACCGTCGCCTCGGCCGTCTGCGCCGCCAGCGCGGCCCGCAGCCGCGCGTCGGTGGCGTAGTCCAGCGCCGAGAATGAGTCGTCGAACAGGTAGATCTCCGGTCGGTGAACCAGCGCCCGGGCGATGGCCAGCCGCTGCCGCTGGCCACCGGACACGTTCGTGCCGCCCTGCGCGATGGGAGCGTCCAGGCTGCCGGGCATCTGCTCGACGAACTCGCGCGCCTGCGCGGTCTCCAGGGCCTGCCACAGCTCGTCGTCGGCGGCGGCCTGGTTGCCGTAGCGCAGGTTGGTGGCCACGGTGCCGGAGAACAGGTACGGCTTCTGCGGCACCAGCCCGATCAGGTCCGACAGCAGGGCCGGATCGAGCTCGCGGACATCGACGCCGTCAATGAGCACCGCGCCGCCGGTGACGTCGACCAGCCGCGGGATCAGGCTGAGCAGGGCCGTCTTGCCGCTGCCCGTGCCGCCGATGACCGCCGTGATCTCACCGGGCCGCGCGTCCAGGCTGATGCCGGACAGCACGGGCTTCTCGGCACCGGGATAACGGAACTCCGCGTCCCGCAACTCCAGGTGCCCGTGACCGTTCAGGACGGTCACCGGCCGGGCCGGGCGCGGCAGGTCGGGATCGGTGTCGAGCACTTCCATGATCCGCTCGGAGCTGACCTCGGCGCGGGGCACCATCATGAAGACGAAGGTGGCCATCATGACCGACATCAGGATCTGCAGCAGGTAGCTGAGGAACGCGGTCAGCGCACCGATCTGCATGCCGCCGTCGGCGACGCGGTGACCGCCGAACCACAGCACGGCGATGCTGGACAGGTTGAGCACCAGCATGACCGACGGGAACATCAGCGCGATCAGCCTGCCGACGCCTAGCGAGACGTCGAAGAGCTCGGAGTTCGCGGTGCCGAAGCGCTCGCGCTCCTGACTGTCCCGGACGAAGGCGCGGACCACCCGGACGCCGGTGATCTGCTCGCGGAGCACCCGGTTGATCTCGTCGATGCGAACCTGCATCAGCCGGAACAGCGGGCGCATCCGCCTGATGATCAAGCTGACGATGACCCCCAGCGCCGGAACCGCCACCAGCAGGAGCGAGGACAGCGGCACGTCCTGATTGAGCGCCAGGATGATGCCGCCGATGCACATGATCGGTGCCGATACCAGCAGCGTGAAGGTCATGATCGCCAGCATCTGGACCTGCTGCACGTCGTTGGTGGTCCGGGTGATCAGCGACGGGGTGCCGAAGCGTCCGACCTCACGGGCGGAGAACTCCTGGACCCGGCTGAAAACGCCGCGCCGCACGTCGCGCCCGAGCGCCATGGCGGTCCTGGCGCCGAGGTAGACGGCGCCGACCGCGCAGATGATCTGCACGACGGTGACGGCGAGCATGATGCCGCCGGTCCGCAGGATGTAGTGGGTATCGCCGGTGATCACGCCCCGGTCGATGATGTCAGCGTTCAGCGTCGGCAGGTACAGCGTCGCCAGCGACTGCACGAGCTGCAGCACGATGACGGCCATGATCGCCTGGCGATAAGGGCGCAGGAAGGTGCGCAGGAGTCGGATCAGCATGGGCGGCTTTCCGGGGCTCGTCGGGGGGACTGGGAGACGGAGGAGACGGAGGAGACGGCGCGGGCGGCGGCGCCACGCTAGCCGGAGTCGGACACAGCCGGCGCGGCATTTTCCGGCCGGTAGCAGTCCTGCGGCAGGACCGCGCGCAGGCCCTCGGCGAGCTCGCGCAGCGCGTCCTCGATCACCGGAGCCAGCGGCACGGGCGGGTCGGTGTACAGCCAGCGCTCGGTGGCGGCCTGGACGACCGCCGCGACCGCCGCCGCGAAGCCCCTGGTGAACAGCGAGCCGCCCGCCGGCCCCGCCGCGGCGCGGTCAGCCAGGGCCCCGGCCAGGTCGTACTGCATGAGCGCCAGGGCCTTGAGGTACTCGCCGCGCAGGACGGCTGAGCTGGTGACGAGGCGGATGCCGGCGATGCGCTCGGGGTCCGGCGCCGCGCTCGCCGCGGAATACACCTCCAGGACGGCGTTGCGGACCGCGTCCCAGAGGCTCTCGCTGGCCGGCCGGCCTCGCAGCGCCTCCCCGATCCGGGAGGACCGGTCCAGTGCCAGGGCGCAGATAGCCTCGTACTTGCTGGCGAAGTAGTTGTTGAAGGTTCGCGGCGAGACATCGGCCGCCGCCGCGATGTCCTCCACCAGCACGTTATCCAGGCCGCGCTCGATCGCGAGCCGCATGGCCGCCACGCCGAGAGCCTGCCGGGTCGCGAGCTTCTTGCGCTCGCGCAGCCCGGGCCCGGCGCAGTCTGGCGGCTCGGCGGCGGTCATGGGAGCAGACTACAAGAATCTGCGTAGCACGCAAGTTTGCTAACCGCGAAAAATTCTCGGTCTCTAACGCTGGCCCATCCCCGGCGGCCGTTCGCGACGTCACGCCGGCTAGATGTAGCGGTTTTGCGACATCTAAGTCTCTGCCAGCCTCATTAGAGGCATCGTGTCGTATTTCCGCTAGACGCCTCTGCGTCAGGGCTCGATGCTGGAGCCATGCATGAGGACGTGGAGCGGTGCGTGCGGGCGGTCCAGTCTAAGGACGCCCGCTTTGATGGCTGGTTCTTCACGGCCGTGCTCACCACCGGGATCTACTGCCGGCCGAGTTGCCCGGCGATGCCGCCCAGGCCCGAGAATATGCGGTTCTTCCCGAGCGCGGCGGCCGCCCAGCAGGCCGGGTTCCGCGCCTGCAAGCGGTGCCGGCCCGACGCCAGCCCCGGCTCGCCCGAGTGGAACGTCCGGGCCGACCTGGTCGCGCGGGCCATGCGGCTGATCGGGGACGGGGTCATCGACTCCGATGGTGTCCCCGGCCTGGCACGGCGGCTCGGCTACAGCGTCCGCCAGCTGGAACGGCAGCTGCTGGCCGAGCTCGGGGCCGGGCCGCTTGCCCTGGCCCGGGCTCAGCGAGCGCAGACCGCCCGGCTGCTGATCGAGACCACGACGCTGCCGATGGGCGATGTCGCCTTCGCGGCGGGTTTCTCGAGCATCCGGACCTTCAACGACACCGTCCGCGAGGTATTCGCTCTCACCCCGGGCGAGCTGCGCCGCCGCGGCGCGCGGGGCCAGCCGGCGCCGTCCGCCGGCGCACTCTCGCTGCGGCTGCCGTTCCGGGCGCCACTGTGCCCGGACAACCTGTTCGGCCACCTGGCGGCCACCGCGGTGCCGGGCGTGGAGGAATGGCGGCACGGCGCCTACCGGCGGACGCTGCGGCTCCCCCGCGGCCCGGGCGTGGTGTCGCTGCGCCCGATGGCCGACCACATCAGCTGCCAGCTGTGGCTGGCCGACCTGCGCGACCTGGCCACCGCGATCAGCAGATGCCGGCGGCTCCTCGACCTGGACGCCGACCCGGATGCCGTGGCTGACCTGCTCCGCGGGGACCCGGTGCTCGCCCCGCTGATCGATAAGGCGCCTGGCCGGCGAGTGCCCAGGACCGTCGACGCGGCGGAATTCGCGGTGCGGGCGGTGCTCGGTCAGCAGGTGTCGACGGCCGCCGCCGCGACCCACGCGGCCCGGCTAGCCGCCGCGCACGGCGAGCAGGTGGATGACCCGGCCGGCGGCCTGCGCCGGCTGTTCCCCGATACCGCCGCGCTGGCCGCGGCCGACCCCGCCGGGCTGGCCGTCCCCCGCTCGCGCCGCGAGTCGTTCGCCGTGCTGACGGGCGCTCTGGCCGCGGGCCGGATCGATCTCAGCGCCGGCGGCGACTGGCAGGAAGCGCGGCTGCGGCTGGCCGCCCTGCCGGGGATCGGACCGTGGACGGTCGAGATCATCGCGATGCGCGGCCTCGGCGACCCCGACGCGTTCACCGCCACCGACCTCGGCGTCCGCGGCGCGGCCCGTGAGCTCGGCCTGCCCGCCACCCCGGCCGCGCTCGCCGACCGCTCCGCTGCCTGGCGGCCCTGGCGCGCCTACGCGGTGCAGTACCTGTGGGCCACCAGCGACCATGCCATCAACCGGCTGCCCACCTCGCAATCTCAGGGAAAGGCCCTCCGATGACCGTTATCACCGCCCGCGCCCCCGCGCACGTCACGATCAGCAGCCCGGTGGGGGCGCTGACCCTGGTGGCCGCCGCTGGCAGCCTCACGGGTCTGTACATGGAGGCCCAGCGGCACGCGCCCGCGCCGGCGGCGCTCGGCGTGCCCGGCGACCCCGCGGCAGCGCCGTTCGCCGCGGCCGCGGACCAGCTGGGCGCCTACTTCGCCGGGGAGCTGACCTGCTTCGACCTGCCGCTGCAGCCGGATGGCACGCCGTTCCAGCATCGGGTCTGGATGGCCCTGCGCGCTATCCCGTACGGTCAGACCATCTCCTACGGCCAGCTGGCGGCCGGCCTCGGCGCGCCGGCCGCCAGCCGCGCGGTCGGCCTGGCCAACGGCCGGAACCCCATCTCGATCGTGGTGCCGTGTCACCGGGTCATCGGCTCGGATGGCAGCCTGACCGGCTATGGCGGCGGGATCGACCGCAAGCGCTTCCTGCTGGACCTGGAGCGGCGTGCCACCGGGCACCCGGGGGAAGCTGCCCGGCCCGATTCCGTAGCATCGCCGCAGACCTAAACATCCGCACCGCCTGGAGATTCGCGCGCCGCGCCATGCCCGGGAGGTGCCCGCGGCGATACGGTGGCAGCAGTGGCCATCTCCGCCCGCCCGGACCCCGCGCGGAGACCGAACTCGCCAACGGGAACTCGGATGGCAATGATCGATCGTGGCCGGGTCAGCACGCTTGACGAGCCCGACAGCTTCGTCGGGCGCGAGCGGGAACTCGACGAGGTTCGCCGGCTCGCACGCAACTGGCGCGCCGTTACGCTGTGCGGCGCCGGCGGTATCGGCAAGACGCGCCTGCTGCTGCGGCTAGTCGCCCTGATGGCCGGCGACTACCCGGACGGGACCTGGTTCATCGAGCTCGGTGACCTGCGCCAGCCCGAGCTCGTGGTCTCCAGGGTGGCGGCCGCCATCGGTGTCGAGGAGGAGCCCGGGGTTCCCCTGCTCGACACGCTCGCCGACGCGCTGCGCACCCGCCGGCTGCTGCTGGCCCTCGACAACTGCGAGCACCTGGTTGACGCCTGCGCGAGCCTGTGCCAGCGGCTGCTCGCCAGCTCGCCGGGCCTGCAAGTGCTCGCGACCAGCCGGGAGGCGCTGCGGGTCGCCGCCGAGGCGGCGTGGCCGGTCCCGCCGCTCGCGCTGCCGCCGGCCGGGGTCGATGAAGGGGCCGATGAACTGGCTAGTGCCGATGACCTCGCTCGTTATGACGCTGTCCGGCTTTTTGCCGACCGCGCGTCGGCGGCGGCGCCGGGATTTGCCCTTGGGGCCGGTAACACGGCCGCGGTCGTGGCCGTCTGCCGCGCTCTCGACGGGCTGCCGCTGGCCATCGAGCTGGCCGCCGCCTGGGTCCGGGTCCTGTCGGTCGAGCAGATCGCCGCCCGGCTCGATGACCGGTTCCACCTGCTCACCTCGCGCGACCGCAGCGTGCCGCCGCGCCAGCGCACGCTGCGCGCCGCCATCGACTGGAGCTATGACCTGCTGACCCGGCCCGAGCAAGTCCTCTTGCGCAGGCTCTCGGTGTTCGCCGGCTGGTCGCTGGAGATGGCCGAGCAGGTCTGCGCCGATGCCGGGCTGCCGGCCAGCGAGGTCCTCGACCTGCTGGCGGCGCTGGCGGACAAGTCGCTGGTCGAGGTGGAGCCGGACACCCTCGGCCAGACCCGCTACCGGATGCTGGAGACCATCCGCGAGTACGCCGCCGCCCGGCTGGTGACGGCCGGGGAGGACACGGCGGTACGGAGCCGGCTGCGTGATTACACCCTCGGCGTCGTCGAGCACTCCATGGGCATCGGCATGGCGCTGGTCGCGGCGCCCTGGTCGGCCAGGGCGGACGTCTTCCGCCGGTGGGACGCTGACGCCGGCAACGCCCGGGAAGTGCTCAGCTGGTGCCTGGCCCAGGGTGATACCGAGGCGGGCCTGCGGATCTGCACGGCGGTCCGGCCGTGCTGGATCGTGCGCGGCTCGTTCGCCGAGGGAGCGGAGTGGTTCGACTCCTTCCTGGCCGCCGACCTGTCCGCGGTGCCGCCCTCCGTGCACGGCCCGGCGCTGGTCGGCCGGGCGCAGCTCTCGCTCGCCAGCGATCCGCGCCGGGCGCTGGCCTGGGCCGCGGCGGGACTGGAGCTCTGCCAGACGGCCGGGGACGGGTTCTGGACGGCGACCGCGCTGAACCTGCTGGCCGAGGCGGCCCTGCACACCGGGCACTCCGGCGAGGCCGTCGAGCGGTCGCAGGAGGCGCTGGCCAGTGCCCGGCAGGCACACGACAAGTGGAACGAGGGATACGCCCTCGGTACCCGCGCCGCCGCGGCCGGACAGCAGGGCAACCTGCGGGAGGCGCAGGAGCTCGCCGAGGCGGCGCTGAGCGTCATGCGCGAGATCGACCAGCGCTGGGGAGCCGCGCGCACCCTGCTGGGCCTGGGCGACCTGGCCCGGCTGCGCCGCGATGACCCGCAGGCCCGCCAGCATTACCTGGCGGCGCTGATTACCCTGCGCGAGATCCGGGCCGGGCCCGAGACCGCCCGGTGCCTGGCCGGCCTCGGCCGGGTCGCGATGGAACAGGGCGACCTCCGCCAGGCACGGGAGCACCTGGCCGAGAGCCTGCAGCTGAGCCTGACCGCCGGCAGCAGGATCGGGATCGCCCGCGGTCTGTCGGCGTTCGCCGCCCTGGCCGTCCGCGAGGGCAGGCCCGGCCGGGCGGTCCAGCTGACCGCCGCCGTGACCGCGCTGCGCGAGGCAGCGAGCCTGCCGCCGCTGCCCGGCGCCACCACGCAGCGCTACCTGGACGCCGCGGCCGACCTCGGAGAGCACGCCGTTGGCCGGCTGTGGGCCGATGGCCTGCAGCTGACGAGCAGCGCCGCGGCCAAGCTGGCTCTCGGGGATTCCGGCCCGCAGCCAGACTCCGGCCATGCCGCAGCCCGGCCCGCGCAGTTCCAGTCCGCGCGAGCCGAGCCCAGCGAGGCCGAGCCCAGCGAGGCCGAGTTGCCCGCCGGCAAGCTCTCCGCGCGCGAGCGCGAGGTGGTGGAGCTGATCGCGCTGGGCAAGAGCAACAAGGCCATCGCCGAGGAGCTGTTCATCAGCCCGGCCACGGCGGCGCGGCATGTGGCCAACATCCTGGCCAAGCTCGGCTTTACCTCGCGCAGCCAGGTGGCCGCCTGGGCAGCGTCCGCCGATGGCGGCAGTGCCGGTCGGCCGGGCCGGGCCGGGCCAGGCTAGGCCTGGTCAAACAGGGCGCTGACGGACTCCCCCTCGTGAATCCGGCGGATCGCCTCGGCGAGCGCCGGTGCCACCGAGATGACGTGCAGCTTCGGCCGGCTCTCGCTGGCCGGCACGGGGACCGTGTTGGTGCAGACGATCTCCATGACTTCCGGCACGGCGGTGATCCGCTCAAGAGCGCCGTGGCTGAACAGGCCGTGCGTGCACGCGATTCGTACGGACCTGACCTTCCGGTCGCGCAGCACGCTCAGCAGCTCCATGATCGTCGTCCCGCGGGCGATCTCGTCATCGAGGACGATCACGTCGCGGTCGGCCACCTCGCCGATGATGGAAGTAATCGTGACCCGCTCGTCGCTGTACCGCTCCTTGGCCCCCGCCGCCACCGGCAGGCCCAGCATCCGGGCGAGCGCCGCGGCCTGCTTGGCGTTGCCCAGGTCCGGGGAGACGACGATCGCGTTGCTGAGGTCGCGAACGCTGAAATGGCTCGCGAGCTCGCGCAGCGCGTGCAGGTGATCGACCGGGACGGAGAAGAACCCGTGCACCTGGGGGGAATGCAGCGTCATGGCCAGTACCCGGCTGACGCCCGCGGTCACGAGGAGGTCGGCCACCAGCCGGCCGCCGATTGACACCCGCGGCATCGCCTTCTTGTCTGATCGGGCGTAGGCATAGTGCGGGATGACCGCGGTGACCCTGGCGGCCGACGCGCCCCTGGCCGCGTCCAGCATGAGCAGCAGCTCGACGAGGTTTTCCTGGGCGGGCGGGCCCAGCGGCTGGATGATGAAGACGTCCCGTTCCCGGCAGTTGGCCTGCAGCTGAACTTCCAGGCAGTCGTTGGCGAAGCGGCGCAGGCGCACCGGGTGCAGCGGCACGTCTAGGTGCCGGCAGATCTCCGCTGCCAGGGCCGGGTGGGCGCTCCCGCCGAATACCGCTATCTCTCGCACCTGTTCAGGCTAGGGCGTCAGCCATTGGCGACTTCGCCCAGGTCGCCCGCGACCGTCCCGCCCGCCGCCGCCGCGCCCGCGAGCAGGCCGCCTGCCACCCGCAGCCACCGCGCCGGGTCGGCCATCGCCGCCGCTGCTCCCCCGGCGAGATCCGCGAGGGCGATCGCCGCGCCAATGCCCGGCTGGGGCGGCCCGGCGATGCGGCCAGCCACCACCGCGACCGGCACTCCGGCGCGCCCGGCGGCCGCGCACACCGCCCCGACCACCTTGCCGGTGGCCGAGGTCGCGTCGTACTGGCCCTCTCCGGTGATCACCAGGTCGGCTCCGGCGAGAGCCAGGTCCAGGCCGGCGATCCGGCCGATCTCGGCCGAGCCGGCCGCCAGCTGGGCGCCCCACGCCGCGGCCAGGCCGTACCCGGTGCCCCCGGCAGCCCCGGCGCCCGGCAGGTCCGGCTGACCGCCGAGCGCCGCGGCGAGCCTGGCCAGCCCGTCCTCCAGCACGGCCACCTGGGCGGGCGTCGCGCCCTTCTGGGGCCCGTACACGGCGGCCGCGCCGGCCGGGCCCAGCAGCGGCGCGCGGACATCGGTCAGGCAGGTCACCCCGCCAGGCGGCGGCGGCCGCAGGCCGGTCAGATCGGCGGCTGCCAGGCCGGCCAGCGGGCCGCCACCGC
The DNA here is from genome assembly GCA_035532295.1 of Streptosporangiaceae bacterium. Lineage (GTDB taxonomy): Bacteria > Actinomycetota > Actinomycetes > Streptosporangiales > Streptosporangiaceae > DASUBV01. The sequence continues at coordinate 37,297 of DATKRH010000290.1, read as the reverse complement.
GCCGCAGGTCCCGTCCGGCGGCATCGAGGAAACGGGCGCCGAGCGCCGCGAGCGCGCCCGTTCCGCCGTCGGTCGAGGCCGAGCCGCCGAGCCCGACCACGATCCGGTCCGCCTGCGCGTCCAGCGCGTGCCCGATCAGCTCGCCCACGCCGGCCGTGTGGGCGCCCAGCGGGTCAGGCTCGGCCAGCAGCGGCAGGCCTGCGGCGCTCGCCAGCTCGATGACATGGACCCGGCCGGGCAGCTCCAGCCAGCAGGCCGGGACGCGCTGGCGGCCCGGGCCAGTCACCTCGGCCTCGCGCCAGCGCGCCGCCGCATCCGACGCGGCCAGCACCTCCAGGGTGCCCTCGCCGCCATCGGCGAGCGGCAGGCAGGTCACCTCATCGGCCGGGCGGGCCCGCCGCCAGCCCGCCGCCAGCGCGGCGGCCGCCGCGGCGGCCTCGATGGTGCCCTTAAACGAGTCCGGCGCGACCACGATCCGCATCAGGACGCGCTCGCTCGCAGCCGTGCTCATGATCACCCGATTAACCAGCACGATCCTGGTCGGCACCGGCCTGAGCCTGGCCGGACCCGTGCTGGCCGGACCCGTGCTGGCTGCCGCTGCTCCCGTCGGCACTAGCCCGCCCGGCACTAGCCCGCCCGGCACTGGTCCGGCCGGCTCCACTGATATCGGCGCCGGGCCAGTCGGCGCCGCTCCGGTCGGCGCCGCCCTGGTCGGCGCCGGGCCGAGGACGCTCGTAGGGCGGCAGGCTCAGCGCCCTCCTGATCTCCTGCTGGACCGCTTCCTTGTCCGGCCGGGTGTCCACGGTCACCACGTATTCCTTGCGGCGGAAGATCTCCAGAACGGGGTCGGTCTTGGTGTGGTACTCGCGGAGCCGCACGGCGAGGGCCTCCTCGGTGTCGTCTTCGCGCCGGACTAGCTCGCCGCCGCAGGCGTCGCACCGGCCCTCCGCGTGCGGGCTGTTGTCGAGCAGGTTGTAGTCCATGCCGCAGTTCGCGCACAGCCGCCGGGCCAGGACGCGCCGGCGTACCTCGCTGTCGGGCAGGTAAAGGTGGATGACCCCGTCAATGTCATAGCTCTCCAGGAAGAAATTCGCCTGGCGCTCGCTGCGCGGAAAGCCGTCGATGATGAAGCCGTAGTTCCAGTCATGCTGGGCCAGGCGCTCCTTGACGACACCCTCGATCACGTCGTCACTGATCAGCGTCCCGGCAGCCATGGTTCGCCTGATCTGCGCGCCGAGCTTGGTGTGGTTCTGGACATTCCAGCGCAGGATGTCCCCGACCCCGATGTTCACCAGGTCCAGGTCCTCGGCGAGCATGGCGCTGTGGGTGCCCTTGCCGCTGCCCTGGACACCCATGATGACGTATTTCCGCATGGCGCAACCTTAGGCAGCGGCCTGCCGCGGCTGCGCCGTGACCCGCCCATTCCCGGCGGCGGGGCAGCCAGCTGGCGATGACCCGGTCCCGACGGCGAGGTGCTCGTGGCGCACGGCGGCGTCGCCGCGGTCATGAGGCCGCCCAGGATCCGGGCGACCTTCCGGGCTGCCGAGCACGCTTCGATGGCGCCCGCCTGGCACGCATGGGCAGCGCCGCGGTCAGGGCGACCCCGTAGCCCTGGCCTGCACGGTGGTGATCAGATCATGCAAGGGCTTGGTTCCCCCGCCTATGGTGAGACCGGTTATGGCCAGATCGAGGAAGGAGTTGACCGGGGTAGCCGAGACAGACTGCAGGAGGAAGAACCCGAAGCCGCCGGAGATACCCATGCCGCAGACGCTCGCGATGACCCAGAAGACGATGGTCCGCAGCGTGCGCCGCTGATCCGCCTCGGCCTGCTTGTTGGCCGCTTCCGCGGCCTTTGACGCCACGGCGGCCCTGTCCGCCGCGGGGTCGGCGCCGGTGGCCTGCGCCCGTGACCTGGAGAAGGCTGCCGCCTGCTTGGCCGGCTCGTTCGGCAGGAGCACCTGGCTGAGTGGCTCCAGGAAACGCTCAAGCCCCGCCGTCATGAACACGACGCCGGCGTAGGGGACGTAGCCGGTCAGGAAATGAATGGGGGCTGGCTTGATCCAGGAGTGGTATGCCTCCCACATGAGGACCGCGGCGACGGCGACCGCCAGCATCGCCCCGGCGACCATCGGCACGGTAGCGCTGCTGGCCACGGTCGAGGCGGCGGATACCTCGCTGGTCAGTAGCCCGCCGGCGGCATTCTCCGTATTCCTGACCGTGACAACCGCCATGGCAATTCCCTCCCGGATCACCGCGTGAATCCGGCGTGGACCACGATCCCACGGACGGCCCCCGCGCGGCACCCGTGCCTCGCATCCCGCCCGGATCGCCGCGGCTTTCTCGAACCTGCGTCGCAACCTCCGTGCCAGCCCTAACGTCTGGTAGCGATCGGCACCGGCCCTCCTCGTCGTGGCGTAGATGAAATCAGAACACGTTATACCAAGCGGCGGCCACCGCACGACGCGGACTCCGGGTACGGCTCCCGGCGTGCCGCCGTTGGTAGGCTGGTTCTAGGACCTACAGTCGTGCTAGCTGCACGGCTTGCGCGACTCGCTGGCCGGGGGCCGGGCTGCCTGAGTTCGCCGATATCGCGGGAGGCCCCGATGGCATCGCCGAGAACACGTACCACCGTCGCGGCGGCCGGTCTCTCCGACGCCGAGCTCGGCTCGGCGGCCCAGCGCGACCGGCGCAAACGGATCCTGGACGCCACCCTGGCGCTGGCGTCTAAGGGCGGATACGACGCTGTCCAGATGCGGACCGTGGCGCAGCAGGCCAATGTGGCGCTAGGAACGCTGTACCGGTACTTCCCGTCCAAGATTCACCTGCTCGTCTCCGGGCTGGCCAGGGAATTCGAGCGGACCCAGGAGAAGCTCGACCGCACGCCGATCTCCGGCGAGACGCCCTACGACCGGATGATGTACGTGCTGGGCCGGATCACCCGGGCCATGCAGCGCGAGCCGATGCTCACCGAGGCGATGACGCGGGCGTTCATGTTCGCCGACCCCAGCGCGGCCACCGAGGTCAACACCGTCGCCCGGCTGATGGAGCACATGCTGACCAAGGCCATGCACGACGGCGAGCCGTCCGGCGACGACATGGCGATCGCCCGCGTCATCGGCGACGTCTGGCTATCGAACCTGGTCGCCTGGGTGACCCGGCGGGCGTCAGCCAGCGACGTGACCAGCCACCTCGAACTCGCCGCCCGCCTGCTGCTGAGCTGACCGCGCGAGGGCGATCCCGGTGCGCACGCTGTCTCATCCGCAAGAAAGACGAGCATCCGCAAGAAAGACGAGCGACCGGGATACACGATCGTACCCGGTTCTACCTCGGTGGCAGCCGATGAAAACTACTCCCGAGCAGGCGGGCTGGCGCCGTCGAAGTTCGCTAGCGGCGGCCGGGCCAGGGCGCCGATCCCGGCGAGGAGCGCCGACATCCCAGGGGGGGTTGGGATGCCGGCGCCCTCGGCCGGACAAACCCGCGTGGCGCGGGGGGGAGCGCCCGCAGGCCGGCCGCGGGAGAAGAAAACGTCCCCGGCCACCCGGCAAGGTGACCATACCGTAACAGATTCTACCCGCATCACCCGGGGCCGGGTGACCTAGGCTGACCTGCGCGTCAGCGGCGGCACGCGGAAATCCGCGGCGCAGCGGCGACTAGGGCTCCGTGTGATCGGCCAGCGCGAACCGGCGCTCGCACCAGCGGCGCAGCTTGGGGTCGAGCAGGGCCCGCAGGTGCGGCCAGTCCTGGCGGAGCAGGGCCGGATTCAGGAACCTCTTCACGTCGTTGCACTGGCCCTGGGTGAGCACGATGCCGTACATGCTGCGCCGGGTGCTGTCGTCGGTGACGTCGAACTCGCGCATGCCCGGCCAGGACAGGTGCCTCGGCAGCACGATGACTCCCCTGGCCGGCCCGCGCAAATCCTCGAGCCGGTCGGGCAGCCGGCCGGCGTGGCTGGACCTGCCCGAGAGCAGTTGGGCTAGAGACATGACTCCGATTATCACCGACCCGCCCCGGACTCGCGTAGTGACTCGCTGGCCCGGAGTGGTCACGCTGCGATACTGACCGGCGAAACTGGATAGTGATAAGCTCGTTTGTCGGCTTTCCGCCCGCCCGGCTTTCGCGGCGTCCGCCGTCGCCTGATCGCCCGGCCTGGACTCCCGCCTGTTGCCTGGCGGCGCTAGGCTCACCTGTATGTCCAGCGTCGCACCGAGATCGCGGTGGCGGTTCGTGATTTCCCCCAGGTGGCTCGCCTGGCATGCGTTCACGATCCTGGCCGTGGCGGGCATGCTGTGGCTCGGCGACTGGCAGCTCCGCCGGGCGTTGTCTGGCAACGCGCTGAGCTGGGCGTACACGTTCGAGTGGCCGGTCTTCGCCGTGTTCGGCATCGTCTTCTGGGTCAAGACCATCCTGGACGAGGCCAAGCCCAGCCAGGTGGTGCCCGCGGGCGGTCACGCCGCCGCGGCGGCGGCCGGCCCCGGCGGCGTGACCGGGCTGCCGGTGTCCGCCGGGCAGCAGCCGGCGGCCGATGACGACGATGAGGACGACCCCGAGCTTGCCAGGTACAACGCCTACCTCGACCGGCTGCACAAGCAGGTGCGGGGTCACGGCCGGGCGCACGGGCTGCGCTAGCCCCGCACGGTCACATGAAGCACGGTCACATGAAGCACGGTCACATGAAGCACGGTCACATGAAGGAGGTCCCGGTGCGTCCAGACATGCTCCGTCTGGTGGTGCTCGCCTACCGGGTCATGGCGTACGTGACCGGCATCGTGCTCATGGTCTTGTGCTTCGTGGGCATTCCGCTGCAGGTGTTCGCGAACAACCTCGTCATCGTCAAGTACGTGGGAACCGCGCACGGCATCCTGTACATCATCTACGTGGTCGTGGCGTTCGTCATGACGCGGGCCGTGCGCATCCCGATCGCCAGCCCCCGCACCGTCATCGTCCTGCTGGCCGGCACCATCCCGATACTGACGTTCGTGGTCGAGCGGTGGGTCAGCCACGCCTACATCGACCCCGCGCTGGCCGCGGCCGGGGGCACGCCGCGTGAGCACCCAGTACTTCGCTGAGCGGCCCTCGGCCGCGCACCGGCCCGGGGTCGTCCAGGTCGTCCTGCCCGACGTGCACCTGGCACTGGAGACCGACGCCGGGGTGTTCTCGCCGACGCGGCTCGATCCGGGCACCAGGCTGCTGATGGAGACGGCTCCGCCGCCCCCGGCGACGGGCGACCTGCTCGACCTCGGCTGCGGCTACGGCCCGCTCGCGCTCGTGCTCGCCGCCCGGTCGCCGGGGGCCACGGTCTGGGCCACGGACGTCAACCAGCGCGCGCTCGAGCTGTGCCGCCGTAACGCCGCGGCGGCGGGCCTGGACCGGGTCCGCTGCCTGCCACCCGCCGACCCCGCGCTGCCCGCCAGCTTCGACCTGATCTGGTCCAACCCGCCGATCCGGGTCGGCAAGGCGGCCCTGCACGACCTGCTGGCCAGCTGGCTGGCCCGGCTCGCGCCGGGCGGTGCCGCCTTCCTGGTCGTGCAGCGCAACCTGGGCTCGGACTCGCTGCAGCGCTGGCTGATCCAGGGCGGCTGGACCGCCGACCGGATAGCGGCCCGCTCGGGGTACCGGGTGCTGCGCGTCACCGCGGCGGCCGCATGACCGCCCCCGGGTCGGCACGGGCGGCCGGGCCGCCTGGGACGGCGCGGCGGCAGCTCGGGCCGACGGACGTCAAGCGCCTCAACCGGTCGTGGCGCCGCCGTACGCAGGCCAGGGTCGGCGTGCTGCTGGAGTCGGTCGGGCAGCCGTTCAACGTGGGATCGATCATCCGGACGGCGGCCGCGTTCGGCGCCGACCAGCTGTGGCTGTGCGGCGACAGCGCCACGCCCGACCATCCCTCGGCGCGCAAGACCGCGCTCGGCACCGAGCGCTACCTCCCCTGGCAGCACCTTCCGGACGTCAGGGCCGGCGTGGCCGCCGCCCGGGCCGCCGGGCTGCGGGTCATCGCGATCGAGCTCGCCGACGGGGCTGTCCCGCTGCACGAGGCGCCGCTGGAGGGCGACATCTGCCTGGCCCTGGGCAACGAGGACCGCGGCTGCTCGGCCGCCCTGCTAGCCGCCGCCGACGTGGTCGCCTATATTCCGCAGGCCGGCAAGGTCGGCTCGCTGAACGTGGCCGCGGCGGCGGCCGTGGCCCTGGCCGAGGCCCGGCGGCGGGAGTGGGCGGTACCCGGCTCCCCCGCGGACGGCCCGGCCGGCTGACGGGCTGGCTGGCTCAGGCCGGCTGGCCGGATAGGACGGGGCTGGCGAGGACGGGCTGGCCCTGGCCCTGGCCCTGGCCCTGGCCCGGGGCGGCTGGGGCTCTTTGTGCATACTGAGGCAGTGCCATCCGGATTCCTTGATCATCCAGGGCCGATCGCCATCGCGCACCGGGGCGGGGCCGGCCATTTCCCGGAGAACTCCTGGCCCGCGTTCGAGCATGCCGTCGGGCTCGGCTACGCCTACCTGGAAACCGACGCGCACGCCACCGCCGACGGCCAGGTCGTCGCCTTTCATGACAAGACCCTGGACCGGGCGACCGACGGGACCGGGGCCATCGCCAGCCTGCCCTACGCCCGGGTGGCCGCCGTGCGGATCGGCGGCAGCGAGCCCGTCCCGCTGCTGGCGGACCTGCTCGGCGCCTGGCCGGACGTGCGATTCAACATCGACGTGAAGGATGACCCGGCCGTCGGGCCGCTGGCCGAGGTGCTGCGCCGGACGGCGGCCTGGGACCGGGTCTGCGTGACCTCCTTCTCCGGCCGGCGGCTCAGCGCCACCCGTCGCGCACTCGCCCGGCCGGTCTGCACGGCCACGGCCCCGGCGCAGATCGGCCTGATCAAGTCCGGGTTCTCCCGTTCTGTGCTGTCACGGCGTTTTGCCCGGCTTTGCATCCAGTGCGCGCAGGTTCCGGTCCCCGTCGTGAACGGCGGGTTTGTCCGCCGGGCGCACGCGGCCGGCCTGCAGGTCCACGTCTGGACGGTCAACGATCCGGGGCTGATGGGCAGGCTGCTCGATCTGGGCGTGGACGGGATCATGACCGACCAGACGGCCGCGCTTCGCGAGGTCCTGCTGGGCCGCGGCCGCTGGTATCCCCGGCAGGCCGCCTGATCCGGCACCATCCGGCACCCCGCGGCGGTCCCGCAGCGGCCCGCTACCGCCGGGAAGCATGATCCCGACGAGATCAGGCAGCCCAGGTGGGGTTGGAACGAGGCCCTGCCGGGAATCTTGTCCGAGTACTCACCGTTGTTAAGTAGGACGGCTGAGCGCCTGAGAGGCAGTGGAACTTATGGCCGAACGCGCACTTCGGGGCACCCGACTCGGAGCGACAAGCTACGAGAACGACCGTAACACCGATCTGGCCCCGCGCCAGGAGGTTGCTTTCGATTGCCCCAAGGGGCACCGGTTCACGGTGCCCTTCTCCGCCGAGGCCGAACTGCCTGCTAACTGGGAGTGCCGGGTCTGCGGCGCGACCGCTGTCACCGTCACCGGCGATATGCCGGCCCCCAAGAAGGCCAAGGCGCCGCGCAGCCACTGGGACATGCTGATGGAGCGCCGGACCCTCGCCGACCTCGAGGAAGTGCTGGCGGAGCGGCTCGCGGTGATCCGCGGCGAGCGCGGCGCCCCGCGCGCCCCGGCCACCCGCTCACCGGCGCCCCGGCAGCGCAAGAGCGCCTGACCTCCGCAGCCTAAGAGCGCCTGACGCAGAGCCGGCCCCGGGCTTACGCCCGGGGCCGGCTCTGTGCCGCGGCGTTACTGTGACTTGATCTGGCTCGTCCCCGTACGGGTACCCCCGGCGGCCCGGCCGGCCGTACGGGATCGGTGCAGGCGCTGCCCGACGCCCCACTGCGCGATGCGCCAGAACGCCTCGAAGATGACCGTCCGGCTCATCTTGCTCGCGCCGAGGGTGCGGTCGGTGAAGGTGATCGGCACCTCGCGCACCGACAGCCCCGCGTTGACCGTCCGCAGGGTCAGGTCGACCTGAAAGCAGTAGCCCTGCGACTCCACTTGCTCCAGCCCGACGGCGCGCAGCGTGTCCGCGCGGTAGGCACGGTATCCGCCGGTCGCGTCGTGCACGTCCATGCCGAGCATCAGGCGGGCGTAGGTGTTCGCGCCCCGCGACAGCACCTCCCGTGACCGGGGCCAGTTGACCACGACGCCGCCGGGCACCCAGCGGGAGCCCACCACGAGATCGGCGGTCTCCAGCGCGCTCAGCAGCCGCGGCAGGTCCGCGGGGTCATGCGAGCCGTCGGCGTCCATCTCGACCAGCGTCCCGTAGCCGCGCTCCAGGGCCCAGCCGAAGCCGGCGATGTAAGCGGCGCCGAGGCCGGCCTTGGCACCGCGGTGCAGCACCCGGATGTGATCGTCGCTGGCCGCGAGCTTGTCGGCCAGCTCGCCGGTTCCGTCGGGGCTGTTGTCGTCCACGACGAGGATGTCGGCCGCGGGAACGGCGCCGCGGGTCCTCGTCACGATGTTCTCGAGGTTCGCCAGCTCGTTGTAGGTCGGGATGATGACGGCCACGTGCCCGATCGGGCGGCTTGGCCGGACGGTGGAGGTCACTAATGCCTGCCTCAGGCGTCGGGTTCGGTCGATGGTGGGATACACGCGTCACCAACGTCCAGATCAGCACTCAGGTTCCAGGGACCACGATCCCATACTTCCCGATGCGGGAAGAGGGCCCGGGACACCCTTCGGACCGGATCGCATCCCGCCGGTAACGGGATCGTGATCCGTTGTCTACTGGGTACCCGGGCCCCTCCTGGATCCAACCCCCCGTCCAGCCGGGGCCTGAGCATCAGCTCCCGCCGCGCTGCGCCTGGCACAAGTCGGGCATGTCACCCGCCTCTCGGCACAGCCCCGGCCGGGCTGCCTGACCGCCCCGGCCGGCTGGCCCGGTGCTGGACTGGGCAGAAACTTACCGTCGATCGCGCCGATGTCAACCTGTCCTACCAGGAAAGACGCACCTCACGGTCGGCGCGGTAGGGCCTGTTCGCTGTTGTCCGCCGGCGATACGATTGAGGCTCCCGTAGCGTGTGGGGGGCAGCATGACAGGGTTGTCATGGGCGACCAGAACCTGCCGGGCTGAGGCCTGCGTCCCGCAGTTCCCTAATGCCCGCCGGCGGCCCTGTATCCAGAGCCTGCCCGACGCGCCTAAGCTGCGCGGAAGTCCCGCTTTGCGCTGAGTCTGACCCGACGACGGCGCTGCGCATCCGCGGTGCGCGGTTTCAAATTTTCCGGCTGGAGGACGCAGAATGACAGAAAGTCCGGAGTCTCAATCCTCAGAGGCCCAGATCGCAGTGCACTGGCGCGAGGAAGGGTATTACGAGCCGCCAGAGAAGTTCGTCGAGCAGGCCAACGCCAATGACCCGGCGATCTTTGACCGGTTCAGCGAGGACAAGTTTCCAGACTGCTTCAGGGAGTACGCCGAACTGCTGACCTGGGACGAGCCCTGGCACACCACACTGGACACCAGCAACCCGCCGTTCTGGAAGTGGTTCGTCGGCGGCAAGCTCAACGCCAGCTACAACTGCGTCGACCGGCATGCAGCGGCTAATCCGGAGAAGGACGCGATCATCTGGGTCGCGGAGCCGGAAGCCGACGAGCCGGTGCACATCAGCTACGGCGAGCTGCTGGTCAGGGTCAACGAGTTCGCCGCGCTGCTGCGGGACTTCGCTGGCCTGAAGACGGGCGACCGGGTCACGCTGCACATGCCGATGGTGCCGGAACTGGCGATCACGATGCTCGCCTGCGCCCGGCTCGGCGTCATTCACTCGCAGGTCTTCGGCGGCTTCAGCGGCAACGCCTGCGGAACCCGCATCGCGGACTCGGGCAGCCGCGTCCTGATCACCATGGACGGCTATTACCGCAGCGGGGACCTGGTCGATCACAAGGTCAAGGCCGACGAGGCGCTGGCCGAGGCGGCCCGGCAGGGCCAGGACGTCGACAAGGTGCTGGTCTGGCGGCGGCACCCGGGCCAGTACGCGTCCCAGACGCCGATGACCGACGGCCGCGACTTCTTCGTCGAGGAGGTGCTCGCCGGCTACGCCGGGCAGGTCGTGGCGCCGGTATCGCTGCCGGCCGACGCGCCACTGTTCCTGATGTACACCAGCGGGACCACCGGCCGGCCCAAGGGCGCCCAGCACAGTACCGGCGGATACATGTCCTATGTCACCGGTACCTCGAAGTACTACCAGGACATTCATCCCGACGACGTCTACTGGTGCATGGCCGACATCGGCTGGATCACCGGCCATTCCTACATCGTGTACGGCCCGCTGGCGCTCGGCACCACCACGGTGATCTACGAGGGCACGCCGAACTACCCCGACGCGGGCCGGCCCTGGCGGATCGCCGAGAAGCTGGGCGTGAACATCTTCCATACCTCGCCGACGGCCATCCGGATGCTGCGCAAGGTCGGGCCCGAGGAGCCGGCGAAGTACAGCTACCACTTCAAGCACATGACGACGGTCGGCGAGCCGATCGAGCCGGAGGTCTGGCGCTGGTATTACGCGTTCGTCGGCAAGGGCCACGCCGCCATCGTCGACACCTGGTGGCAGACCGAGACGGGCGGCTTCCTGGGCAGCACGCTGCCGGCGCTGCAGCCGATGAAGCCCGGCAGTTGCGGCCCGACGGCGCTGGGCATCTACGGCGTCATCTACGACGAGGACCGCAACGAGGTGCCGGCCGGCAGCGGGAAGGCCGGCAACATCTGCATCCGCAACCCCTGGCCCGGCATCATGCAGACTATCTGGGGCCAGCCCGAGCGGTTCATCGACGTGTACTACCGCAAGTACAACACCGATCCGGACAGCAAGGACTGGCACGACTGGCCGTACTTCGCCGGCGACGGCGCCGTCCAGGCCGCCGATGGCTATTACCGCATCCTCGGCCGCGTCGACGACGTGATCAACGTCGCGGGCCACCGGCTCGGGACCAAGGAGCTGGAGTCCGCCGCCCTCACCGTCCCCGAGGTGGCCGAGGCCGCCGCGGTGCCCGTGGTCGACGACATCCGGGGCCGGGCCGTCGAGATGTACATCGCGCTCAAGCCGGGCATCGAGGCCGACGGCATGGAGGCGAAGGTCATCAAGGCGATTGAGGTCGAGATCGGCAAGATCGCCCGGCCGAAGAACGTCTGGGTCGTCCCGGATATGCCCAAGACCAGATCCGGGAAGATCATGCGCCGGGTCATCGCCGCGGTGTCCAACTTCACCGATATCGGGGACGTCACGACGCTGGCCAACCCGGAGATCGTGGACGGGATCCGGCACAAGGTGCAGAGCGCCAAGGTCGCGAAGGGCGACGCGCCGCGTCCCTTGACCGAGGCGGAGGAGGCCGAGATCAAGGCCTTCGGGAACGAGTAGCGGCGCCCAGCGCACACCTGGGCGGGGCGTGCCGGTCAGCGGACTGGCACGCCCCGCGCGGTCAGCCCTCGCCGTGCCCGCGGATCACGACTACCGGGCAGCGGGCATGATGCACGCAGTGCTGGCTGACCGAGCCGAGGAGCGCCCCGGCGAACCCGCCGTGCCCGCGGCTGCCCACCACGAGCAGGTCGGCGCCTTCGGCGGCGTTCAGAAGTGCCAGGGCGGCGCCGCCCTCCACTACCTGCGCCCGGACCTGGACGTGACTGGCCGGGTCGACGGCCTTGCTGATCGCCTCGGTCACGGTCTTCTCGGCTACCACGGGGAAGTCGTTGTCGTACATGGGGATCGGCCCCATGCCGTAGCCGCTCAGGGCGGCCGGGTACTCCCAGACGATCACCGCGTCCACGCTGGCGCCGGTCAGCTCCGCCTGCCGGACGGCCCAGCGAAGCGCCGCGTCACCCGGCTCGGAGCCATCGACGCCCACCACGATGCGGCCGGCCTTCTCCTCCTGCGCTGGCATATCCGTCTCCCTGCTGCGTCACCCTGCTACGTCACCGGACTGAGTCACTGTCATCAGCTGCCTCCAGAGTCGCGCAGGACACGGCCTCCCGCGGAGGGGCGTCCTGCCTCCGCGGCCAGGACCTTAGGCCCTGACGGGCCACCCGGCCCGTCATCCGGGCTTCTCCTGGCCGCCGCCCGCCGACCGTCGACCAGCCCGACGGCAGGCATAAGATCGTAAAGTCGTAGGAGGTGTCCTCGGTTAGCGGCACAGAAACTACCCCCGGGCGGCCGTTGCTGCCGCAGTTGCGGCTCGATGATCTTCTCGTGGAGCTTCAGGTCAGGCTGGGCGCGGCCGTCAAGACACGGGACCGCGTGCGCGCGCTGCTGGACGCGGTCGTCGCGGTTGGCCGGAATCTCGACCTTGACGTCGTGCTGCGGCAGATCGTCGAGGCGGCGGTGGCGCTGGTCGACGCCCAGTACGGGGCGCTGGGCATCATCGGGGAGGACTCCCGGCTGACGGAGTTCGTCCCGGTCGGCCTGGACGATGCGCAGATCGCGCGGATTCACCACTGGCCGGAGGGTCGTGGCCTGCTCGGCGAGCTGATCAGTAACCCTGCGCCGCTGCGCCTGGCCGATATATCGACTCACCCGCGGTCGCACGGGTTTCCCGACGGGCATCCGCCGATGAAGACCTTCCTGGGCGTGCCCGTGCGCATCCGCGGCGAGGTGTTCGGCAACCTGTACCTCACCGAGAAACGGGACGGCGCCGACTTCGACGAAGAGGATGAGGCCGTCCTGGCCGCCCTCGCGGCCGCCGCCGGCGTCGCCATCGAGAATGCCCGGCTGTACGACGAGGCGCGCCGGCAGCAGCGCTGGCTGCGCGCCAGCGCCGACACCACGCAGCGGCTGCTGTCGGGAGCGGAGCCAGAGGAAGTGCTGGCCCTGGTGACCGAGCAGGCGCTGGAGATATCGGGAGCCGACCTGGTGGTCCTGGCCCTGCCCGCCGGGAACCGCCGGCAGCTGGTGATCGAGTATGCCGCGGGCGCGGGCGCGGCGGAGGCCGTCGGCATCGTGCTCCCGGTGGCCGGGTCGGTGTCCGGGCTGGTGCAGGGCAGCGGCAGGGCATTGACCCTGGAGGACTTCAGCCACGACGACCGCGCGGCGCCCGCCGCCCGCGAGCACCTGCACCTGGGGCCCGCGGTCGTCGTGCCGCTCGGCGCGCCCGGCAACGTCCGCGGGATCCTCACCGCCGGCCGGCGGCCCGGCTCGCTGCCGCTGGCCCCGCAGGCGGTCGAGGTGCTGATTACCTTCGCCGCGCAGGCCGGCATCGGCCTGGAACTGGCCGAGCACCGCCTGGCCGCCGAGCGGTTCGCGGTCTTCGAGGACCGCGACCGGATCGCTCGTGACCTGCACGACCTGGTGATCCAGCGGCTGTACGCCACCGGCATGTCGCTGGAGGGGGTGTCCGCGCGACTCGGCGAGACCGACAACGGGCGGCGGGTCAGCAGCGCGGTGGACGCGCTGGACGAGACGATCAAGGAAATCCGGTCCGCTATCTTCTCGCTGCACTCGCGTCCCGACGCCGACCAGGTCGGCCTGCGGTCCAGGATCCTGGCGGTCGCGGACGAGGCGACCGAGTCGCTCGGCTTCGCCCCCGCCCTGCGGATGGCCGGCCACCTGGACGAGGAGGTGCCCGCCGACGCCGCGGACCACCTGCTCAGCGCGCTGCGCGAGGCGCTGTCGAACGCGGCCCGGCATTCGGGTGCCACCAAGGTGGACGTGACGGTCGAGGCCGGCCCGGAGCTGATCCTGGTGGTCCGGGACAACGGCGCGGGCCTGCGGGACACCGGGCGCCGCAGCGGGCTGGCCAACCTGTCAGAACGCGCGGGCCTGCTCGGCGGGACGCTGCGCACCCAGCCGGCCGCCGGCGGCGGCACCGAGCTCACCTGGCGGGTGCCGCTGCAGTCCTAGCCAGCCAGCTGACCTCCGGCCGATGGCCGGGAAGGGCTACCGCAACGACCCCGAGGCGACGGCGGAGGCCTTCACCGGCGACTGGCTGCACACCGGCGACCTCAAGGACGAGCTGATCCCCTGGCGCCATACGTCAGGCCCCGCGGGGTATGAGCAGGAGGGGAGGCCGCGATGGAGCGGATGAACACGCTGGACTCAGGATTCTTCTTCGTCGAGCACGACAATGTCCCGATGCACCTGGGCTCGCTGGCAGTGTTCGAAGGGCCTGCCCCGTCCTACGAGGGTCTCGTCGCGCTCATCGAGGCGAAACTGCCGCTGGTGCCCCGGTACCGGCAGGTCGTGCGGACCACGCCGCTGCAGGTCTTCCGCCCCATGTGGGTCGACGACGAGCATTTCGAGATCAGCTATCACGTGCGGCACGCCGCGGTTCCGGCGCCCGGCGGGCGCGAGCAGCTGCGGTCCCTGGCGGCCCGCCTGTTCGCCCAGCGGCTCGACCGGGCCCGGCCGCTGTTCGAGGAGTGGCTCCTGGAAGGACTGCAGGACGGCCGCTGGGCCATCCTGTCGAAGGTGCACCACTGCATGGTGGACGGCATCGGCGGCACCGACCTGATGACCCTGGTCTTTGACACCGGGCCCGATACCACGCCGCCGCCGCCGCCGGCCGGCTGGCAGCCCGAGCCCGTCCCGTCCATCGCGAGCCAGGTGGCCGACGGGGTCCGCGATGTGCTCACCTGGCCGCTGCGGCAGCTCGCCTCGGCCCCGGGCCTGCTGCGGCGGCTCGCCGAGCCTGGCGGCCTGGCCGGCTATGGCAGCGGCCTGGCCGACAGCGCGAGACGGCTCCGCGAGCCGTCCGCCAGCAGCCTGAACGGCCCCATCGGCCCGCACCGCCGGTGGGACTGGGTCACCGTCAGCCTCAGCGAGGTGAAGGAGATCCGCGGCGCCCACGGCGGCACGGTCAATGACGTGCTGCTCGCCGCGACGACCCGCGCCTTCCGTGATCTGCTGGAAAAGCGCGGCGAGCTGACCGGGGGCCTGGTCGTGCGGACCCTGGTACCGGTCTCGATCCGCGGCCAGGACGAGCGGGGCATGATCACCAACCGCGTGTCGGCGGTCCTGGCCAACCTTCCGGTGGGCGAGCCCGACCCGGTGCGGCGCCTGAAGCTGATCCGCGAGCAGATGGACAGCCTGAAGCACACCTACCAGGCGGTCAGCGCCGAGATCCTGACCGGGATGCTGGGCTTCGCCGCGCCGATGTGGCTCGCCCTCGGCTTGCGCGCCGCGTTCCGGATTCCCCAGCCGCTGGTGCAGACCGTGACCACCAACGTGCCAGGGCCGCGTGACCCGCTCTATATCCTCGGCTGCCGCATGGAGGCGGCCTACCCCTACGTGCCGATCGGCGACAGCGTGCGGATCTCGGTCGCGATGTTCTCCTACCTCGACGCCGTCGCGTTCGGCTTCACCGCCGATTACGGCTTCCTGCCCGATCTGGACGTCCTGGTCAACGGCATCGGCCGCGGCCTGGCCGAGCTCGGCGCGCGCCCGCCGCGGCCCGGCCCGGCCCGCAAGCCCGCCACGCCGGCCTCGAAGCCGGAGTCGCAGAAGAAGAGCCCGAAGAAGAAACAGGAGGGAAATTGCTAGAGGAGCGAGCCTCGGGGAAATACAGTTATTCCTAGGCGCCGTCCCGGGTGACCTATGGCGATCACCCGGCCGGGCGGCCTGGAGGTGCTCGTGGGTGCTGTGGTCCTGGATCCTGATCGAGCACCGGGGGGCAGCCGCCCGCGGGTCGGTCTGGTGCTAGGTGCGGGCGGCGTACTGGGGGCAGCCTGGATGACGGGCGCCCTGCCGTCGGTGCAGGACCGGCTGCCCTGCCCGATCAACGACGTCGACGTGGTCATCGGGACGAGCGCCGGCAGTGTGCTGGCCGCGGCCCTGCGCTGCCGTTCCACCATCGAGGAGATGCTGGCCTTCCAGCGCGGCGAGGCCGCCGGCCCGCTGCACGACCCCAGCCTGCTCGCCGCGCAGGACGGTCCGCTGCCCCCGCTGCCGCACTGGCAGATCGGCTCCCCCCCGCTGCTGCGCGCGGCGCTGCTGACGCCGCACCGGGTTCCGCCCTGGGTCGGCGCCAGCGCCTGGCTGCCCCGCGGCCGGGGCCGTCACGTCACGCTGCGCGCCACCGTTCACGCGCTGCACCAGCAGGCGCGACACCGGCAAGAGCCCCGGCCGCCCGGCTCGCCCGCGGCGCCCCCGCACTGGGCCGGCGAGCACTGGGCCGGCGAGCACTGGGCCAGCGAGCACTGGGCCGGCGAGCACTGGGCCGGCGAGCACTGGGCCAGCGGCCACTGGGCCGGCGAGCACTGGGCCAGCGGCCACTGGGCCGGCGGCCGCACCTGGATCGTCGCCGTTGACTACGACTCGGGGCAGCGGGTGATCTTCGGCCGCGAGGGCGCGCCGCATGCCGTGCTGCCCGACGCCGTGGTCGCCTCCTGCTCCATTCCCGGCTGGTACGAGCCGGTCGTGATCGACGGCCGGCGTTATGTCGATGGCGGCGTGCGGTCCTCGACCTCGCTGGGCCTCATGGCCGGCGCCGGCGTCGACGAGGTCTACGTGCTCGCGCCCATGGCCAGCACCGAGCCAGACCGGCCGCGCAAGCCGCACGAGCGCCTGGAGCGCAGGCTCCGGCACCTGATCACCCACGGCGTCATGCGCGAGGCCAGGGCGCTGCGCTCCCGGGGCGTGCGAGTGACCGTGATCACGCCGGGACCCGAGGACCTGGCCGTGATGGGCGTTAACCTCATGGACCCGCGCCGCCGGGAGGCGGTGCTCGAGACCTCCTTGCGGACCTGCGCCGCCGCGCTCGGGGGGCAGGACCACGGTCAGTCCCGGGTCGCGTGACCCGCAGCCTGAGGGCGGCCCCTCAGCAGCGCGGCGCCGGCTTGGTGTAGGTGGTATTGCTCTGCGTGGCGACGTAGTAATCGGTGACCCAGTGGCCGTCGGCCAGCTTGTCCCACACCCGTGTGCCGCCCACCAGGCTGCCGGCCGCCTGGCAGGTCAGCCAGGCCAGCGCGCCGTTCGGCAGGTGGCCGGCGAGCGGGTAGGAAGCGCCGGGCCCGGTCCGCTCGTTGAGCCCGCCGCTCGCGGTCACCTGATACGGGTAGGCGCAGCGAGGCAGCGGCGCGCTGTACCCGGTGCCGGACGGCGTGCTGACGTAGAAGTCGCTGACGTACGTCCCGTCCGCCAGCTTGTCCCACACGCTGGTGGTGCCGACCTTCTGACCGGGCGCCTGGCAGGCGAGCGTGAGCGCCGAGGCCGGGGCGTGCGTGCTGATCACCGGGTAGGACCTCGCCGGGCCGGAGCGCGCCTTGAGCGGTGAGCTGCTGCTCGTGACCTGGTAGCTGTAGCCCACGGTGGCGACGGGGGCGTCGACCCGGTCGTTGTCGACGCTGAGCGTGACGCCGCCGTAGGTCTCGTTGTGGCTATTGCGGTACTGCTTGGCCCGCTGGTGCACGGCCCAGTCGGCGTTCGGGACGCCGGACCACCCGGTGAGCGAGGAATTCCCGTCGTACCGGGCGACCCAGAGCGCGTCCGGCCGGGCGTAGGAGGCAGACGCGTAGACGCCCGCCAGGTCCGTGGCGCCCGAGCTCAGCTGGGCATAGACCCCGGCCACGTACCCGAGCCGGTGAATCTCCTTCGTCCAGCCCGACAGGTAACGCAGGACCGCGGTGCGGCAGGAGGCGTCGCCGGTCGTGTAGGTCTCCAGGTCGTTGTACAGCGCGCTGCCGCCCAGCATGCCGAGCGCCTTCGCCGCCGCGATCGCGTCGTCCGCCGCGGCGGTGCCCTGGCTGGCCGCCCTGGCCGGGTTGATCTTCTGGTCGGCTGGCTTTCCGCCGCAGGGCGCCTGCAGGCCCTTGTAGACCGGGAGCAGCCGCCACCTCAGCTTCGACACCGCGCTGACCCAGGCCGCGGTCAGCCGCGGCTGGCCGCAGGTGCGGTTGACGCCGCCGATGTACACGCCGATCCCCCGGTACGGCGACGCCGCCCACGCCGTGACCGTGCTCAGCGGCGGCGCCGTGCAGGTGTCAAAGGCCAGCCCCGAGTAGGTCGTCGCGGTGGCCCCGGCCGCGTAGCCGACGGGCGTCGCGGGCTCGGCCATCGCCGGCGCGGCCAGGCCGAGCGGTACCAGGATGGCTGCCGCCCCGACGATGGCGACCCTGCCCGCGCGGGATCTGAAAGGACGTACTCTGCCGGCCCGTGCGACTTCGGCCTTCAGCGCGGTCATGGCGCCCACCTCATAATGGCAAAACGGAACTGCCTGCCCGCAGCAGTCTGCCCGTCGCGCCGCCCCCGGACAGGGCCGAAAGTAACCACCAGGCCGGCCCTGCGGCCCGGCGGCGGCGTCGCTAATCCCGCTGACGTTCGAGGCGGAGCGCGAGCTTGGGACAGGCGCCCACGACGATGCGGGCGTCGCCGAGCAGGCGGGCGGGCACCACCTCGCGGCTGATGATGGGGAAGCCCCAGTCATCGAGCGTGATCAGCTCGGGCACCATGTCGGCGCACAGGCCGCGGCCGTCGCAGGCGATGGCGTCCACCCGCAGCGCCACGCCCGCCCCGCGTCCAGTCCGGACCGTCATCGCTGCCCCCGCGGCGGAAGCGGCAGGACGCTGGCCGTCCCCGCGCACCAGCCCTCGGCGTGCTGGCGCAACTCGGCGGCGAACACCTCAAGGGCGCTGCGCACCAGGCGGGCGGCGCCATCGGGGTGGCGGCAGGCGCCGCGGCCCTCGACCTGGCCGAGCCAGCGCCGCACCAGTCGCGGCTCGCTGGCCCGGCCATCCGCGAGCCGCTCGACCTCGCCGGCCACGGCGTCGAGGCCGAACAGGCACGGGCCGCACTGTCCCGCGGACTCGTCCGCCAGGTAGCGCACCACTTTGGCGGTCTCGCGCAGCCCGCACGCATTCTCGGGCAGCGCCGCGATCAGCCCGGCGCCCACCCCGGCGCCGAGGTCCGCGAGCCCGGCCGATGAGAACGGCCGTCCCGTCGCCTCGGCGGCGCCGACCCAGGCCCCGGAATAGCCGCCGATCAGCAGGGCCTGCAACGGCGCGGACGGACCGCCGGCCAGGCCCAGCACCTCCCCGGTCGGCGTGCCGAGGGCGATCTCGTGCACGCCGGGCTCGCGCACCGCGCCCAGGATGGTGACCAGCATCGACCCGGGCTCCCGCGGCGTCCCGGCCGACCGGAACCACGAGGCGCCGTACCGGGCGATGAGCGCGAGGTGCGCGAGGGTCTCGACGTTCTGCACGAGGGTCGGCGCCCCGCCGAGCCCTCGCTGCGACAGCCGGGGCGGCGTGGCGGTGGGCGTCGCGATGCCCGCGCCAACCCAGTGCACGACCGCGCTGGCCTCGCCGCCGACGAACCGGTCCGCGGCCGTGACGACCCGGATCCGGACCCGGTCGACGCCGGCCCGGATGCGCTCGCTGACGGCCTGGTCGGTGATGTCGCGAACCGCGTGATGGGCGACGATAACCGCCTCCCGGGCCCCGATGATCCCGGCCGCGAGGACGGCTCCGTCGAGGACCAGGTGCGGCGACCGGGCGAGCAGCACCTTGTCCTTCGCGCTGGCGGGCTCGGCTTCGGTGCCGTTCGCCACGACGACAGGGTGCTGCCCGGCTGCCGTCGCGGCCAGCTTGCGCGCCGTGGGAAAGGCGGCACCGCCCCGGCCGGTCAGGCCGGAGCGCTCCACCTCATCGATCAGGGCCTGCCGGCGCCCGTGCTCCGGGCCGGGGAACGCGACCGGCCCGTACCGGGCCACATGATCGGCCAGGCTGGCGGGACCGGCCGCGAAGCCCGCCGGCAGCATCCGCGGCAGCGTGCTGGCCGGCCTGACCGGTCCCGCCTGGCACTGAGTCTGGGTGACCCGCACTAGGCCGATGTCCTTTCTCGCGGGCTGACCCGCGGCGCGGTGTCAGCTAGCCGGCTGGCCGGGGTGGTGCCCCGGACGGCGTGCAGGAGGCGGGCGACGACAGCCGTCGCCACCGCGGCGGCGCAGCCCCACTCGATCAGCGCGACCCACCAGATCCGCAGGTCGTTACCCGCGGTGAGGGAGTGCGCGTAGGCGGCCGGCCACGCCAGGTAGGCCAGCCAGTGCACGGCTCGCCAGGCCCGGTAGCCCAGGCGGCGGCGCAGCAGGCTCGTCAGGAGCACCGCGCCGCCCAGGTCGACGGCCAGGGTGCCCAGGCCGATGGCGAGGACCCGGTACCCGGACGCGAACGGCAGCACCGTGGCCGCCCAGCCGATCGTGACGTAGGGATCCAGGATCGCGGTCACGACGTGCAGTCCGAGGAAGGCCACGCAGAACAGCGCGAGGGTCCGGTGCACCTCGGCGACGGCCAGACGCCGCCAGCGACCCGTCTCCGAGCCCAGCCGGGCCGCCACGCCCGCCACCACCACGGCGCTGAACGCGACCAGCAGGGCCAGGCCGCTGCCCCGCGAGACCAGCCACAGGCCCTGCGATCCCGCGACCGCGGCGGCCGCGCTCATCGCCAGCCGCCCGGCCGGCGCACCCCGCCGTACACGTGGGTGCCCGGCGGAACCGGTAGCGTCGCGCCGTCGGCGGCCGGCCAGCCGCCGACATAGCGCACTTCACCGTCGCGGGCCACGAGCCGGGCCGGCAGGCCGGCCGTGGTCAGCCAGTCGACCGCCCGCGGGCCGGCGACGATCGCCGCCGTCGTCGCCGCGTTCGCGTCAGCGCAGGTCGCCGCCACCGCGCTCACCGCCTGCCAGGGACCCTCGGCGGGCAGCCCGGTCCGGGGATCCACGATGTGATGCAGCGCCCGGCCGCCGCGCCGCCACTGGCGGCAGGTAACCGAGGAGGTGGCGACCGCGCCCCCGGGCAGCCGGACTAGCTGGGTGCCCGCCGAGCCGCCATGGTCCGGCCCGGCCGCCACGGTGACCGGCCAGCCGTCGCGGGGCGGCGTCCCCGCGACGGCCAGGTCGCCGCCGAGGCTGACCAGCACGCCGCCAGCCAGCTCGCCTGCCGTGCTCGTCACCGCGGCGCTCGTCACCGCGGCACTCGTCACCGCGGGCCTGGCCGCCCAGACCGCGCGGTCAGAACCCACGCCCTTGGCCGTGGCTCCCAGGTCGAGCCGGACGCCCGGCGGGAGCCGGAGCATGGGCCCGTGCAGCTCGACCAGTTCCCAGCCGGGGGCCGGGACCGCGGCCGGGAGCGGCTCGCTGCCCTGCTGGTCGATGGCGGCGAAATCGCGGTCATAGCCCAGCGCGATCAGGGCCTCGCCGACCGTGGGATCCACCCGCCCGGCCGTCCACCGGGCCGCGGCCAGCGCCACGCCGACCGCCTCGGTCAGCCCGTCGCTGAGCATGAACAGCCCGCCGCCGCCGTGATTGAGCCAGGAGATCTCCGAGTCCGGCCGGAACCGGCTCGCCTGCAGGTCCAGCTCGCCCAGCACGCCGTCCACGGCGGCGCAGGCCCGGCGCAGGTTCTCCGGTGGCCACACCGCGACGCGGGCGGTGGTACCCAGCGCGTCGCGTTCCGCGACCGCCAGGGCATCGTCGCCCGTGCTGACCCGCCGCCAGGGCGCCGCGCCGGCCAGGTCCGTTACTGAAGTCGTCGTCATCATCGTCGTCATTGCCATCACCGTCAGTTGTCGTGGTAGGCCGGAGCGTGCCGGACGTGGGTGACGATGGTCTTGCCGTTGACGACGCGGGTCGTGGTGGTCGTCGTCACGCCGGAGCCGCTGGTGGTCGCGACCGAGTGAGCGGCCCGCGGCCCGGTCGCGCCGGCCGCGGCACCCGTCCCGGTCGTCGCCGCGGCACCCGTCCCGGTCGTGGTCCCGCCACCCGCGGCCGAAGTCGCGCCAGGCAGCGCCTGGTGGGCGAGCGCCACGGTGGCGGCTCCGGTGCCGACGATCAGCGCGGCCGCCGTCCAGTTGCTCATTCGCCGGACCTGCTTGAGGCCGGGACCTCGGGCGGGCGCGGCCGGACCGGGCGGATCGGCCGGACCGGGCGGATCGGCCGGATCGGCCTGCCATGCGTCGCCGGGTCCCGGCAGCGGCACCCGGCCGCTGCGGTACTCGCGATCGGAATCCATCCTGGGCCTCCCTTCACCTTCTGTTTCGCTCTGGCTGCCGGATCTGCCCGGCGACTCGATCATGCGCAACCGAGGATGAATCGCTCGTGAGAGCTTCATGAGAGCCCTCACATCTGCGGAAACTCTTGCGGGCTCTCATCGTTTTCTCATCTGGCGCTGCGTAGTCTCACGGCATGCGGGTGCTCGTGATCGAGGACGAGGCGCGGATGGCGCGCCTGCTCAAGCGCGCCCTCGAAGAGGAAGGCCACGCGGTCGACGTCGCCGGTGACGGGCCGGACGGCCTGTGGATGGCGACCGAGAACCGGTATGCCGCGATCGTCCTGGATGTCATGCTGCCGGGCTTTGATGGCTTCGAGCTGTGCCGCCGGCTGCGGGCGGCGGGCAGCTGGGCGCCCGTGCTCATGCTCACCGCCCGCGACGAGGTCGGCGACCGGGTGCGCGGCCTCGATGCCGGGGCCGACGATTACCTGGTCAAGCCCTTCAGCCTGCTGGAGCTCTCGGCCCGGCTGCGGGCGCTCGCGCGCCGGGACGACCGGCGGCGGCCGGCTGTGCTGGCAGAGGGCGACCTGCGGCTGGACCCGGCCAGCAAGCGGGCGTGGCGCGCCGAGACCGAGCTCTCGCTGTCGCCCAAGGAGTTCTCACTGCTGGAGTTCTTCCTGCGCCATCCGGGCGCGGTGCTCACCCGGTCGCAGCTCATCGAGGCCGTCTGGGACTTCGCCTACGACGGCGGCTCGAACGTCGTCGACCAGTACGTGAATTACCTGCGTCGCAAGGTGGATGCCCCGTTCGGCCGTCATGACATCGAGACGGTGCGGGGCATGGGTTACCGCCTCCGGCAAGAGCCGGCGCAGTAGGCGGCGCGGGAATGTCGATCCGGCTCCGGCTTGCCCTCGTCTTCACGATCGCGGCGGCGGTCCTGTTCGCCCTGGGCAGCTGGCTGTTCGTGGCCGAGCTGTCGTCCTCGCTGCTGGGCTCGATCGACACCCAGCTAGCGGCCCAGGTCGGCGGGGCCAGCCGGTACCTGCCCGCCTCCGGCGGCGCGGCGCCGGCCGCGGGCAGCCCGGCCCCCGGCGAGTACGTCGTCCAGGTCATCGACACCGCCGGCCGGGTCCGCGGCGCCAGCGCGGATGCCGGTGCCACGCCGCTGCTCCCCGCGGCCGAGCTGCGCCGGGCCCGGGGCGGCCGCATCGTGGTCGTCACCAGCTCCGAGGGCGAGCGGGAACGGCTGATGGCCGGGCCGCTGGCCAGCCGGCCGGGGCACCCCGGCTGGGTCGCCGTCGCCGGGGTCTCGCTCGAGTCATTCGACGCCACCCTCAGCGATGTGACCCGGAGCCTGGTCATCGCGGGCGTGGTGCTCGTCGCCGCCGCCGGGCTCGGTGCCTACGGGCTGGCCCGCGCCGCCCTGTCCCCCGTCGAGCGGCTGCGCCGGGAGGTGGCCGCGCTGTCCGAGCGCGACCAGGCGCCGGGCGTGCAGGTCCCGGCGACGCGCGATGAGATCGCCGCGCTGGCGACCACGATGAACGACCTGCTGAGCCGGCTCCAGCGGGCCCTCGCCCGGCAGCGCGCGCTGGTCGCTGACGCCAGCCATGAGCTGCGGACTCCGTTCGCCGTCCTGCGCGGCGAGCTCGAGCTGGCCGCGCGGCCGGGCCGGAGCCGGGAGGAACTCGCCGAGGCGGTGGCGCGGGCCGGCGAGGAGACCGCCCGCCTGGCCCGCATCACCGAGCAGCTGCTCATGCTGGCGCGCAGCGACGAGGAACGGATGGCCCCCCAGCTAGAGCACACCAGCATGGCCACGCTGCTGGCCCGCAGCGCGGGCCACGCGGCGGCCCGGGCCAGCGCCGCCCGGGTCACCTGCGAGGTGGCCGTGCCCGCTGGCCTGACCGCGCGGGTGGACCCGGACCGGATCGGCGAGGCCGTCGACAACCTGGTAGATAACGCGCTGCGGTTCGCGCCAGCGGGCACGGCAATCCGGCTGCGTGCCCGGGCGACGGGGCGCGCCGGCCGGGACCTGGAGATCGAGGTCACCGACCGCGGCCCGGGGTTCCCGGCCGACTTCCTGCCGCACGCCTTCGAGCGCTTCCGCCGCCCGGACACCGGCCGGGCCAGGTCCGAGGGCGGCGCGGGCCTCGGCCTGGCCATCGTCAGCGCCATCGCGCAGGCTCACGGCGGCCGCGCCGTGGCCCGCAATCAGCCCGGCGGCGGTGCCGCGGTGGCCCTGGAGCTGCCCGGCGCGGCCGATTCCCCCCGGCCGGGCGACGAGGGGTCTTAAGACAGCCCTGGCGGCGGCCGGGACATTCGTTACGCACGGCCGGTGACCTACGCCTCTGCCGGGCCGGCGGCCTGCGGCGCAGGCTGACGGCAGTGGGCTGAAGCAGGAGGTGGGTATCGTGCACGCCGTCGTGCAGTCTGCGCAGAAGATCACGATGCGGTACCACCCGCCGGCATTTCTCATCCCCGCCGCGATCCTGGCCCTGGCGCTGGCCGCCGCATCGTGCGGCACGAGCACCCCGGCTGGCAGCCAGCGACCGACCAGCACGGCCTCGCCCGCCAAGTCCGCAGGGGTCACATCCTCCCCGGCCATTTCATCGCCGGCCCTGTCATCATCTAATCCGCCTGCCACCGGACCTGCCGCCGGCTGTGACACCGGCCCGTGGCAGACCGCGCCGGTCAGCGTCACCCGCCACGTCGCCGTGCCGCCCGTGCCAGTCATTTCCCGCGCCCGGACCGCGGCGCACCCCGAGTGCGGCTATGACCGGCTCGCGCTGGATGTCTCCGGCCCCGTTCCCCAGTACACCATCAGGTACGTGACGCACGTGACCGGCGACCCGTCGGGGAAGCCGATGACCGTGCCCGGTCAGCGGTACCTGCTGATCACCTTGCACCCGGCCCAGGCCCACACCGACTCCGGCGCGGCGACGATTCCCCGGCAGGCGCAGGCGCTCGGCTATCCCATGCTGAAGGGCTATGCGCTGGCCGGCGACTTCGAGGGCATCGTCAGCCTCGCGCTCGGCCTGCGGGCCGCGACCAGCATCCGGGTCTACCAGAGCCCCGGCCGCCTGTATATCGACCTCAGGACCTGAGCGCTAAGGCGTCGCTCCGGCCGGCCGGCTTGAGCTGGTCGAGGAGCCTGGGCAGGTCTACCGTGGCGATCCGCACCGAGGAGTCGCTGCACGCGTAGGGCAGCACGATCGTCTCGCCGTGCAGCAGCGATCCGCAGGAGTAGACGACGTTCGGAACGTAACCATCTCGCTCCGACTCGTCGGCCACCAGCAGCGGCTCCGGCAGCGCGGCGAGCAGGCACTCGGGCTGGTCCAGGTCCAGCAGGATCGCCCCGATCGCGTACTCCCGCATGGGCCCGACGCCGTGGGTGAAGACCAGCCAGCCCGCCGGAGTCTCGATCGGCGAGCCGCAGTTGCCGAGCTGGATCAGCTCCCACGGGCGGGCCGGCGCCTGGACGGTGACAGCCGGGCCCCAGCGATGCAGGTCGCGCGAGTACGTGATCGCGTTGGTCTCCCGGTCCCACCGTGACAGCGCGGCGTAGCGGCCGCCGACGCGCCGGGGGAACAGCGCCATGCCCTTGTTCCCCGTCGCGGGACCGGCGAGCTGCGAGACCGCGAACGTCGCGAAGTCCGCGGTCGCCAGCAGCTGCGACGCGACGCCCCGGCCGTCGAACGCCGTGTAGGTCGCGTAGTAGGCATGCTCGTCGCCGTCGCTGAAGCGCACGAACCTGGCGTCCTCCATGCCGTGGTCCTCGGCCGGGCCAGCGGGCCAGAGCAGCCGCCCGGACAGGGCGTGCCGCTCGTCGAAGCCGACCTCATAGTTGGACGCCGCCATCCAGTGCAGCAGGTCGACCAGGCCCGCGGAGTCTCCGCGCGTCACCTGCTGGCGGGACAGCTGCGCCACGGCGACGTCGAGCTCGGCCCGGCTGAAGCGGGGCGGCAGCAGGCTCCACAGGAATTGCGCGTCCTCGCCGTGGTGGCCGCGCTCGGCCAGTTTCTCCCGGAAGAGGTCGCGCTCGTAGGGCACGCCGCGCAGCTGGCCGGTGTCGAGGAACGGGGCTGGCTCGTCGATGCTGATCCCGTCGGCCGCGATCGTGCCGGTCCGGAACTCGATGCTCGACAGGTGACCCTCGCCCACGGCCCGCAGGCTCATGACGAACCGGAGCTCGCCCGGCCCGCAGCCGGCCTGGTCGGGATGCGCCACGATCGACGGATTGAACAGGGCCGCCGCCTCCACCGCGTACTCCTGGGTGAAATAGGCCCCGATCAGGCGCCGCCGGGCGCTGCCCACCACGATCTCGGCTCCCAGCCGGTGGGCGACCCGCTCGAAATTGCGTTCCAGGGTGGCCCCCAGGTCCCGGTACCGGTCGGCGAACCGGGCATGCGTCCGGGCCAGCGTCTGCTCCACCTCGTCACCGCTCATCGCCAGGACGCGGTCGATGACCGTCCGGGCCCGCGACTCGCCCTGGATCAAGGTCTCCTGACCCGGCACGAACAGCCGGCTCAGCGTGCGGGAGGCGTCCGGCCGCAGGCGGTGCGCCGTCCGGGCCAGCAGGGGGCCAGCCGGGCCGGAACTCGCCGGACCGGAATTCGCCGGGCCGGTCATAGCGTCGCGGCGCCCACGCGGCCGCCCTGCTGCAGCACGCAGATCATCGCCAGCGTCGATTCCGCTCCCTGGTTGCGATTACGGCTGGTGGGACCGAGGCCATCGCAGCCGCCGCCGGTCCTCTCATCGAGCAGCGGAACCCCGGCGTCGTTATCCCCGAGGAACCACGCCACGCACAGGTCGAGGCCAGCCAGCCAGCCCGGGTCGCCGGTGACCGCGGCCGCGCGCACGCAGGCATCCGCCAGCGCGGCGACCTCGATCGGCTGCTGGTCGAACGCGGGACGTGGCTCCCCCGGGCCCCAGCCGCCGACCGGCACCACCGACAGGTGGCCGTTTCGGGTCTCGCCGGCCAGCAGCCACTCCAGCATCCGCAGGCCCTGGCGGAGAACCTCGTCGCGGCCAAGTCTCCAGCCCGCCACGATGACGGCCTCGGCGATCGCCGCGTTCGCGTAGCTGAGCCTGGGCATCGGCCAGGGCCAGGAGCGGCTGGCGGGCGGCTCGCCGATGACGGCCACGGCGCCGGCGAGCAGGCTGAGCGCACCGGGATGGTCCGGCGAGCCATCGAGGACCTCGGCGGCACCGAGCGCCGCGAACGCCATGGCGTGCGGCCACGGCGAGCTGAGCTGCGCGCCTCGGGTGAAACGGGCGAGGGAGTCGGCCCGGATCCCGGCCGTCGGGCCCCTGGCGGCCGCAGTGCCCAGGCCCCACAGGGCCCGGCCCCAGCAATCATCGGTGCCCGGCTCGTCGTGCCAGCGGCGGTCGTAACCAAGACGGTTGCGGAACTGGCCGTCGGGTGCCTGTGCCTGCGCCAGGAAGTAAAGGTAGCGCCGCCCCAGCGTGATGAGCTCCTGCGACGGTGACGGCTCCCGGCACACCATCACCAGGCCGCGGGCGACGTCGTCGACGCAGTACCCGTGCTCATGCCGGGGCACGATCCCCTCGGCGTGCTCTAGCAGGCCAATGTGGTCGGTCAGCCTCAGCAGATGCCGGAACGGCGCGGCTGGCCCGCTCATATCTCGCAGCTCATAGCGCGGCTGGCTCGCGCGCCCGGGTGAGCGCGGATGCCAGTTCCCGGTACGACCTCGCGACCGCCGGCCACAGCAGCCGCGGCGCGAGTTCCATCGAATGGCGGCTCATGGACGCGGCGCGGCCCGGCTCGGTGACGACCCGGTGCAGGGCGGTGGCGATCGCGGCCGGATCCTGCCGGTTGACCAGCAGCCCGGCGCCGCCTTCCAGCAGCTCAACGGCATGCGGGAAGCTGGTGGACACCACCGGCTTGCCCGCGGTGACCGCCTCGATCAGTACCCCGGAGGTGACCTGCTCCAGGGAGTCGTAGGGCAGCAGCACGACGTCCGCGGAGCCGATGAGATCCCGCAGGGCGCCGGCGGGCAGGAAACGGGCATCGAACCGGACGAGATCCGCGACGCCCCGCGCTCGCGCCCTGGCCTGGAGCAGGCCGCGGTACGCCTCGCCGTCGCGGGCGCGCACCCGCGGGTGGGTCTGGCCGGCGACGGTATAGGCGATGTCCAGTCCACGGCCGCGGAGCAGGGCGACCGCGTCGATCGCGTGCTCGATGCCCTTACCAGGCCCGAGCAGGCCCCAGGTCAGCGCCATGGGACGGCAGCCCGTCACGCGCGGCACCGCGGCCACCCGGTTGTCGGCGGAGCCATGCGGAATCACGACGACCTTCGCCGGACTCACGCCGTAGAGGTCCAGCAGCCGCAAGCGCGCGGTCTGCGTCATCGTGACGACCGCGCTGGCCGCCGCGACCACGTCATCGAGAATCGCGCGCTGCCGCGGGGTGGGCCGGGCCAGGACGGTGTGCAGGACCACGATGCTCGGAATGCGCAGCGCATTGAGCAAGGGCACCAGGTCCCGGCCGTCGGGCCCGCCGTAGATTCCGTACTCGTGCTGCACGATCGCGACGTCGAAGCCGTTGAGCACCTCGACGGCGGCGGCGGCACTGGCCGCCGAGCCGTTCACGAGCTCCGCCGCGATCTCGGGCGCGTCGCATGGTGTCGGCTCGTCGAGCACGCGGACGATACTGGCCTGATCACCTGGCCCGCGCAGATGGGCGAACAGCGCGGCGCCGAAGGTCGCGAGGCCGCATTGGGTGGGTGGGTACGTGCCAAGTAGCGCGTACGCCTGGGGCATGAGGATCCTCCGAGGCGCACTAGACAGGCCTAGCGTGCCCCGGATTTCCGGGCATTGGCTGAGCGTCCTCCGCGGGCCTCGCGTAGCGGACGCAGAACCCAAGCTATCCGACGAACGGTCCCGCGGCACCGGTATGGGCGACGCCCGCCACGGGCAGGCCCTCCTGCGACGGCCGATGTCAGCCGGATCTCTCGCGTGGATGTGGGCATACGACGTACCCAGCAGGTCCGCCAGGCGGGCGCCGCACGCGGGGGGGTAGGTATCCGGGGTGATCACCAGACTGCCCCCGCTGCGCGGTTACCGGCGCGCCTGGCTGCGGGGCGACCTGATCGCTGGCGTCACGGTGGCGGCCTACCTGATTCCGCAGGTCATGGCCTACGCGGCGGTGGCAGGGGTCCCCGCGGTCACGGGCCTGTGGGCGGCCCTGCCCGCGCTAATGATCTATGCGCTGCTCGGCTCGTCGAAATCGCTGTCGATGGGTCCCGAGGCGACGACCGCGCTGATGACGGCGATCGCGATCGGGCCGCTGGCCGGGGGCAACCCCGCGCGGTACGCCGAGCTGGCCACCACGCTGGCCCTGCTGGTCGGGCTGATGTCCCTGGCCGCCTGGGTGCTGCGGCTCGGCTTCGTGGCGGACCTGCTGTCGCGGCCGATCCTGGTCGGCTACATGGCGGGCCTGGCGCTGATCATGATCGCGGATCAGCTCCGGCGGGTGACCGGCGTGCCGGTCACCGGGCAGGCGTTTCCCATGCAGATCACCTCATTTACCGCCAGGATCGGCCAGATTCAGCCGGCGCCCGTCGCGGTCGCGGCGGCGGTCCTGGCCTTCCTGCTCCTGCTCCGCGTCTGGTGGCCACGGGCACCGGGCCCGCTGCTGGCCGTCCTGCTGGCCACCGCGGCCGCCGCTGTCTTCGGGCTGACCAGCCGCCAGGTCGGCATCGTCGGCCCTATCCCGGCGGGCCTGCCCGTTCCGGCGCTGCCCCACCTGTCCCCAGGCGACCTGCAGCGACTCCTGCTCCCCGCGTTCACCGTGCTGATCGTCGGTTTCAGCGATGACCTGCTGACCGCACGGGCATTCGCCCGGCGGGGTGAGCAGATCGTGGCCAATCGCGAACTGCTGGCGCTGGCCGTCGCCAATGCGGGTGCCAGCCTGGTCCGCGGCTTCCCGGTCAGCAGCAGCGCCAGCCGGACGGCGATCGCGGTATCGACCGGGAGCCGGACCCAGGTGTACTCGCTGACGGCGGCGGCCTCGGTCGTCGCCGTCCTGCTGTTCGCCCGGCCGGTGCTGTCACGCTTCCCGACCGCCGCGCTCGGGGCGATCGTCATCTACGCGGCCATCCGGCTGATCGACATCGCGGCCTTCCGGCGGCTGCTGGCCTTCCGCCGTGACGAGTTCGCGATCGCCGTGGCGGCCTGCGCCGGCGTCCTGGCGTTCAATATCCTGTACGGCGTCCTGGTCGCTATCGGGCTGTCGGTGGCCGATCTGCTGGTACGCGTGGCCAGGCCGCACGACGCGGTCCAGGGCCGGGTTCCCGACCTGGCCGGCATGCACGACGTGGACGACTTCCCGGAGGCGCAGACGATCCCGGGGCTCGTGGTGTACCGCTACGACGCGCCGCTGTTCTTCGCCAACGCCCAGGATTTCCGCCGCCGGGCGCTGGCCGCCGCCGACGAGCAGGACGGCCGGCTGCGGTGGTTCGTGCTCAACGTCGAGGCGAACGTCGAGGTGGACTTCACCGCCCTGGAGTCGCTCGAGGCGCTGCGCGAGGAGATCAGCCAGCGCGGGGCCATTTTCGCGCTCGCGTGCGTCAAGCAGGATCTGCTGGTCAGGCTGGAGTCCTTCGGCCTGGCCGAGAAGATCGGGGCGGAGCGGCTATTCCCGACACTGCCGACCGCCGTGGCAGGCTACGAGCGCTGGGCCGAGAGCCACGACACCGAGAACCCCGGCACCGGAGACCGCTGAGCGCGGTCGCCGCGGGGCGCGGTCATACCGCGTCGCGGTCGCGCTCGCCGGTCCGGACCCGCAGCGCGCTGTCCACGGTGCAGACCCAGATCTTCCCGTCCCCGATCACGCCGGTCCGGACCGCACTGGCGATCGCCTCGGTCACCGGCCCGGCCGCCTCGTCCTGGACCACCGTCTCGACGCGGAGCTTGGGCAGCACCACGGCCCCCGCCGCGACCTGGGCGGCCCCGGCGAGATGCCCGTACTGCTGGCCGAAGCCCCTGACCTCGGTCGCGGTCAGCCCGCGTGCTCCAGCGGCGGTCGCGGCGCGCATCACCTGGTCGAGCATGTCTGGCCTGACCACCGCGGTGATCAACTTCATCTGGGCATCATCCCCTCATGCAGCCTCGTCGAACCGGCCTGCGGGTAAAGCCGTTCGGCCAGGGCCTTCGGGCCATTCCTGGCGACCTTCGGCCGTAGCGGCAGCCAGATCCGCCCGGGACAGTGAGGTATCGCGTCGCAGAGCGGCAGGTGGCACGCCATGATGTGGACTCGCAGGAAGACCGTCGCCGCGGCGTCGGCGGCCGTCGCGGTCGCCGCCGTCACGACGAGCCTCATCCTGATCTCCGGCGGCGGCCAGGGCCCGCCCGCCAGGCCCGCGCACAGTTCTTCGCCAGCTCGGCTGATGTCACCCTTCACCGGCGAGCCGGTGACCGCGCTGCGGCGCATTCTGGCCGTGAAGATCGACAATATCGCGCAGGCCCGGCCGCAGACCGGGCTCACCAGCGCCGATATCGTCTACGTGCTGCCGGTCGAGGGCGGCCTGAGCCGGTTCCTGGCCATCTTCTCCTCGCGCCTGCCGCCGGTGATCGGCCCCGTGCGCAGCGCCCGGGAGGACGACCTGGAGCTGCTGGCGCAGTTCGGGCGGCCGGCGTTCGCCTTCTCCGGGGCCCAGCCCCAGCTGCTCCCGGTGGTAGAGCGGGCCCGGATCGTTAATCTCTACAGCGGTGTGACGAGTGGCTATTTCCGCGGCACCAGCCGCGTGGCGCCCTACAACCTCTACGCCCGGACCAGCCAGCTGCTGGCGCAGGCCAAGGGCGCGAGCCTGGCGCACAGCATCGGGTTCCGGTTCGGCCCGGCGCCGGCCGGCGGCCGGCCCGCGGCGCCGGCGTCGGTCTCGTACCGGGCCGCGTCGTTCACCTTCACCTGGTCGGCCGCCAGGAGCCGCTGGCTGGTCTCGATGGACGGCGCTCGGGCGGCCAGCACCGAGGACGGTCAGCTGTCGGCGGCCACGGTCGTCATCCAGCACACCATCGTGCGCACCTCCCGGTTCCTGGAGTACGGCGCGCGGCCGCCCTATGCGGAGAGCACCGGATCTGGCCCGGCCATCGTGCTGCGGGATGGCCGGACGTATCAGGCCCGCTGGTCGCGGCCCGCCGCCGATGGCGGCACCACCTTCACCACCGCCTCGGGCCAGCCCATGACGTTCGCCGCCGGACCGGTCTGGATCGTCCTGGCGGCGGGCTAGCGGCGGGGCCGGCCGCGGTTACGCCGGATCGTGTTGTGACGGCCCCGGTTCACGACGGCGCGGCCGGAGTTCGGCAGGTAGCGGCCGAACCGGTCCAGGCCGATGTAGTTATTGATCACCCGGTTCAAGCGGGTGCCCGCTCGCAGCGTCACGCCGTTTCCCGTGTTGCCGCTGATCAGGTTGGACGGCGGCCGCGCGGTGGCCTGGCCGATCACGTTGCGGTACGCGGAGCCGCCGATCAGGACTCCGCCCTTCTGGTTGCCCAGGGACTTCACGCCCAGGAGATTGGTCCCGATGAAGCTGGTGAAGACCCGGTTGTCGTGCGCTCTGCCGATGATCGCGACCCCGTAGCCGTGGTTCGCCGAGAACGTGTCCTGAGCGATCACCGAGCGCAGCGACCCGCCGATGGCGTTGCCGTGCGCGGTGCCGCGGATCAGCAGGCCGTCCCCGCCGTTGGGCAGCGCGGCGTTGCCCTGCGTCACGAGGCCCACGATGTCGGGGTCGACCGTGACGCCCGAGGCGTTGCCCGCCAGCTCGATGCCGTTGTTCGCGTTACCGGAGAACACGTTCGTCCGGGCCAGGTTGTTTCCCCCGGTGGAGGTGATCAGCAGGCCATCATGGCCGTTCGGCGCGGCGCCCTTGAAGGCCAGCAGGCCGCCGAAAGTGTTAAAGGTAACGAATCCGCTGGCCCGGCCGGCCACCTTGATTCCGTTCCGGCCATTGCCGGCGGACACGTTGCCCAGCGGAATCACCCCGCCCACCTGAGTGTTCCGCGAGGACCCGTCCACCAGGATGCCGTTGCGCCGGTTGCCCACGATATTGGTGTTGTTGGCGCCGATGCCGAGGAAATTTCCCTGCACGACGACATCGTTCGAGCTCGTGACGCGCAGGCCGTTCGCGCCGTTGCCGCTTAGCACGTTGTAGTAGACAAACGGGTTATTGACGAACTTGCAGCCGACCAGCGAGTTACCGGGGGCCCGGTCGATCCGTACTCCGTCGCCGCCGTTGCCGATCGCGGCGTCCCCGTCGGCCGTCGTGCCGACGAAGTTCCCGTTCAGGACGTTGCCGCGGGACCCGGCGTCGATCAGTACGCCATCCCCGCGGTTGCCGGAGATCAGGTTGCCCAGCGGCGGCACGACGAAGACCGGCGGCACGCTGCCCTTGCTGCCGGTCGGGTTGTTCGCCTTGCCCGTGGCCGTGTCGACGAACTCGGTGCCGCCGATCTCGTTGCCGTCGGCGTTTCCGCTGATCAGCATGCCGTCGCGGCCGTTCGCGATGGCCCGCGTGCCGGCGGCGTCGGTGCCGATGCGGTTGGCTACCACCGTGTTGCCCGCCGATCCGGCCAGCACGAGACCGCTGTCCCGGTTCCCGGAGATCACGTTCGCGACGACGCCTGAGGCGCCCGAGGGGTTGCGTCCGATCAGGTTCCCGGCCGAGGTCCGCGACACGTACACCCCGTCGCCGCGGTTGCCGAAGGCTGCGCCCGCCAGGTTCAGGCCGATGTAGTTGTCATTGAGGGTGATCGGGCCGGCGTCGAGGGTGACGCCGTCGCCGCCGGCGTTGTCCACGGCCACGGCCAGGAGCTGCGAGTCATCCGAGCCCGTGACAAATCGCAGGCCAGCCTGGTCGTTGCAGTTGATTTCCAGCACCGGCGGGCCGCCGCTCACCCGCGTCGGCGCGGACGCCCCGTTGATGGTCACCCTTCTCGAGATGACGGGCAGCGGGCTAGCGAGGGTGATGATCCCGTGCACGGAGAAGCTGATGACCGCGGACGTTCCCGGCAGTCCCGCGTCAGCGCTCTGGATGGCGGCCCGCAATGAGCCCGCGCCGGAGTCGCTAAGCGTCGTCACCACGATGGATCGCGGGACTGCCGGGGTAGCGGCGGGCCGGCCGGCCGTCCCCGCGGTCGCGGTCGCGGGCCGGCTGGCCGCCGCCCCGGTCGCGGCCAGCGCGCCGCCCGCCGAGCCATTGACGACGGCGGCCGTCGCACCCGCGGCCGCGACGATCAGCCTCAGATGCTGGGCGAGAGCGAACATTTCTATCCTGCTTCCCTAGCTGATGGAGGGGTCTGACGAAAACCAGAATCCTGCCGTCAAGTCCGGCCCTAACGCTCTCACCGTCCAGCAAGCCAAACAAACGCGCCGCGCCGGCTCACCCCATTGACGGCACTAACCCTGCGCGAGCATTGCGGATAACACGGGCCTTACTGGTGCCGGAACGGCGCTTGAAGTCCCGGCGACCGCCAGGCCAGGTCAGGGCCAGGTCAGGGCCAGGTCAGGGCCGGTCATGGCCGGGCGACCCCGACCGGACGCGCCCGCGGCGGAGGATCGGCCGGTTATCAAGCGGGCCCTCATTCGGCTGAGATGGCTGGCTCCGCGCTGACGCCGTTGTTGTAATAGACCGGAACGGTGGAAATCTATGTCTGCAAACATTTAAGTGCCCGTTTACTGAACTAGGATGCCATGCATCTATGACCGCCGGCACTTCCTGGAGCTGGCTCGCCTGGCCGATCCGGATCGGGGAGCCGTGCAGGCCGCCCGCGCCAGGCGCTGTACGACGACAAAGGCGAAGACGGCATGCTCGCTCACACCGTCGAGGAAATCGCCGCGATGCTCGGCACCGGCCGCGGCACGATCTACGCGCACCTTGTCCTCAGGGGGCGCCTCCGTGCGATGAGACCACCCTGTGTGCCCGGTAAATAGG
The DNA here is from genome assembly GCA_035532295.1 of Streptosporangiaceae bacterium. Classification (GTDB taxonomy): domain Bacteria; phylum Actinomycetota; class Actinomycetes; order Streptosporangiales; family Streptosporangiaceae; genus DASUBV01. The sequence goes on along the minus strand of DATKRH010000290.1, from coordinate 2,415 downwards.
GATTATGTTAGGCGCGTGGCGCGCCACGCGGGGCCGATCGTGCCTCATTCCGGGTTCCTGTGCTCACGCCGAGTTACCTTGAGCAATGTGTGCCCATTCGCCGTTCTGCCCCGGCCTGTCGCGCTCGCCCGGCTCGGCACCGCGCGCCGGGCTGGCCTGCCGCGGCCAGCTCAGGCCGCGGCGACGGCAGCGCACGCTGACGGCGATAACCCCAGTCGAACGGTGGTCGCATGACGGCTCCGGATGACACCAGCCACCTGGCGGCGGCTGCCGACCATGCGGGAAGCATGCTGTGCCGCCTCCTGGCCCGCCACCCTGAGGTCATCGACATCGAGATGCTCGGCCAGACTGAGACGGCTGACGGGACCATCTCCTACTCACTGGGACTGATGCTGCCCGACGGCCGGGAACTGTTCATCGACGTGGAGGACGCCTGAGGGGGCACCCGCGTGGCGCGGCAGGCTCAGCGCCGCCCCTCGCGGTAAGGGGGCGGCCCGAAGCTCGGGGCCGCCAGCGCGGAGGATGGCCGGCAGCACCGACTTCCAGAGGACGAGCTATGCGCCGCATCATCCAGTCCGTGCCGGCCGGCCTGCTCGCGGCCGTGCTCGCGGCCGGGTGCTCGGCCAGCGCGCCCGCCCCTTACCGGGCGACGGTGGACACCTGCTACGCCTTCGGCGTGCGGGCCCTGCAACGGCGCATCACGGTGACCGCGGTGCCGCGGGCCTGCCACGGACTAAGCCACGCGCAGGTCAACCTGGCCGCCGCCCGGGCCGTCCGCGAGGTGGTCGGACCGCGGCCCAAGGCCGCCGCCCGGCGCCTGGCCAACAACGACAGCGCCTACCTCGGGCACCTCATCAGCACCGTCCCGCCGTCCGCGCCGGCGTCGCTGGCCGCCGGGCCAGCCCAGTCATCCACCCAGTCATCCACCGACCGGGCAGCCAGCCTGGCCGCGCTGGCTGCCTGGATCCTCACCGCGGCCGCCGGCTCGTACCTGCTCGCCGGATGGCTCCTGCACGGCGGCTTGCGCCGCCGCCCCAGCCGGGCCGCCGGCCTGCCGCCAGTGATCATCGTCGGTCACTTCGCGCTGGCCGTCGCCGGGCTGGGCGTCTGGATCGCGTTCGTGGTCACCGACGTGGTCGCGCTGGCCTGGACCGCCGCCGGCCTGATCCTGCCGGTCGCCGGGCTCGGCATGGCCACGCTGGCGGCCGCGCTGCCAGACCCGGCGCCCAGCACCAGGCCGCCCACCACCAGGCCGACGAGCACCAGGCCGACGAGCCCAGGGCCGACGCTGGCGACGCGGATAGTCCAGACCGCCGCGCCCGCCCGGGTCAGGATGCCGGTAACCGTGATCGCCGTTCATGGCATCCTCGCCACCGCCACCATCCTCCTGGTGCTGCTCGCCGCGATCGGCGCCCCCTGAGCTTGCCGTTTAACCTCGGCTGTCCCGTCTTCCGGGCTTGCCGGGATGTGGTGATCTTGTCCCGGCGCGTCGCCGTGACGTGAGACGGCCACCGCGTGATCATCTTCGGGTTCCTGCCACAGATCCCGGGATGAAGGTGGTAGCCGTGGCGTTCAGTATGGCGTGGCCGGAGGCCGGGAGCGAGCCGCAGCTGGAGAAGGACCGGGCGCGGGACCGGCTGGCGGCCTTCCGCAGGGAACTGTACTGCTGCTTCACGGCGCGGGCGGATGCGCTGTTCGAGCTGGCCGATGGTGTGCTGTGCGCCGAGGGGCCGGTGAAGACCCTGGTCGGGCTGTCGGTGGTGCCCGAGCACCGGCGCGGGCACGGTGCCTTGCATGACGCGGTGAATGCCGGCCGGATCGAGATCGGGCGGCTGCGCCGGGCGGTGGCGGGGCTGCCGCTGCCGCGGGCGGCTGACGGGCGCCTGGTGCTGGCGGTGGATGTGAGCAACTGGCTGCGTCCGGGCGCGGCGACCAGCCCGGAGCGGCTGTTCTGCCACGTGTACGGGCGGGGGAAGGGCCAGGCGCAGATGATCCCAGGCTGGCCCTACTCGGTGGTGGCCGCGCTGGAGCCGGGCCGCACGTCCTGGACGACGGTGCTGGACGCGGTCCGCCTCGGCCCCGACGATGACGAGACGGAGGTGACCGCCGCGCAGGTCCGCGAGGTGGTCACCCGGCTGGTCAAGGCCGGGCAGCAGAAGGAAGGCGACCCGGGCATCCTGGTCGTCTTCGACGCCGGGTACGACGTCGGAAAGACCACCAAGAGGGAGCCCGCACCCAAGGCCGGACGCAAAAACGCAGGTTAAACGGCAAGCTGCCGTCGTCGTGGGCAGCTCCAGGCAGGCCGGGCACCGTCTCGTCGGCTCGCTGGCGGCGCACCTGGTGCGCGATGCCCGCTGGCCCGTCACGGTGGTTCCGTAGCCGGCGGCGATCCTCATGGCGCCGGCGTTTGACCGG
>DATKRH010000289.1:0-4282 GCA_035532295.1 Streptosporangiaceae bacterium | reverse complement strand
GTGTCCCGCGACCTTCGCGACGAGGCGCTGCGCCTCGCCGACCCGGCTGACCAGCCACCCCGGCCACGCACCCGGCAACTCACCGTGGCTGTCCGCCCGGCTGTACGGGCATCCCGAACGGCAATCCGAGATCCTCACCGGATGCCTGCCGGACCTATGGGCGGCCTGGGAAACCGGGCAGGCACCCGACTGGTGGTTCCTGCGCTGCGGGGAACCCGAGCCGCATCTGCGGCTGCGCGTCCAGCTCAGTCAGGCCAGCGACTACGGCACAGCGGCCCGGCACCTGGGAACGTGGGCTGACCGGCTCCGACGCCTCGGACTGCTCCGCGACCTCGTACTTGACACGTACTACCCCGAGACCGGCCGCTACGGTAACGGCCCGGTCCTGGAAGCGGCGGAGGCGGTGTTCGCCGCCGACTCAGCCGCGGCCATCGCGCAGCTCGCGTTCACTGCCAAGGACAGTCCGCACCCGCAAGCCATGATCGCCGCCAGCCTCACCGCCATCGCGGCGGACTTCACCGGCGGCGCCGGCCCGGGCCGGAACTGGCTAGCCTGCAACATCGGCAGGCATCCCGCCTCGGCTGTGTCCCGCGACCTTCGCGACGAGGCGCTGCGCCTCGCCGACCCGGCCGGTGACTGGGCGGCCCTGCGCGCACTGCCCGGAGCGGACCGGATCACCGCAGCATGGACCGGCCGGACATCAGCCCTGACGGCCTACCGCGCCAGGCTCATCACCGCACCGGGCACCGATCCGGACGCTGCGCTGGAGTCCCTGCTCCGCGCCCACCACACCCGGATGGCGGGGACCAGCCCCGGCTCCGAGCAGACCTGCCTGCACCTCGCCCGCTCCGGGGCCATCTCACAAGCGGCCCGAGAACCCGGGAACACCCCATGACCCGCGACCAGCACGCCGTCCTCGCCACCGCCCTGGCCGGCGGGCTGGCCCGCCCGCCGTCCGCGCCAGGACCGGCCGGGCAGGCGCAGTCACTTGGCAGCGGCGCCGTCGGTGCCGCTGTCCCGTGACAGGTAAGTTCGCTCGTTGTCAATTAGTGCGGCCCGTCTGCTGGTTTTGTCACTAGAGTTGGCCCGTTCCTGATCGGTGCGATGACGGGCGGGCTGGTGGCTGGTGCTGGTGTCGCGGCTGCGGGCGCCGCGGAATCGCGGTTCACGGTGGATTTCCGGGCTGCCGACGGTGCCTGGCAGCACAGTCCGCTGCCGTCGTGCATTGGCGTGCGGTTCGAGGGCGTGCTGCCGGTGCGGCCGTTCCGGTTCGAGAAGGGGCTGCGGAGCTTCGCGGGCTGGTGGTATTTCGCCACGACTGGCGCTCACGTGGGGTTCGAGTCGTGGCTGGAGCGTGATCACCTGATGCTGATGGACTTCGACCCGGCGGTGCGGGCGGTGTCGTCGCAGCCGTTCTGGCTGCGGTGGCGCGATAGTGATGATCGCGCTCGCCGGCATGCGCCGGATTTCTTTGTCCGGATGGCCGACGGGGCCGGGGTGGTCGTCGATGTCCGCCCTGATGACCGGATCCCGGGGCGGGACGCGGAGACGTTCGCGGTGACCGCCGGGGCCTGCGAGTCGGCGGGCTGGGAGTACCGGCGCTCGGGGGATCTTGACCCGGTGCTGGTCGCGAACGTGCGGTGGCTGTCGCGTTACCGGCACCGGCGGTGCCTGGTGCCGGCGATCGCGGCGGCGCTGCTGGAGGCGTTCGCCGGCGGGCGGGGCCTGTTCGAGGGCGCTGAGCTGGCCGGGGACCGGCTGCGGGTGCTGCCGGTGCTGTTCCACCTGATGTGGCAGCGGCAGCTGGCGGCCGACCTGACGGCGCCGCTGGGCATAGCGACCGTCGTGCGCGCGGGCGGGCCGCGGTGAGCGGCGCACGCCGGCGCCGGGTCGGGGTCGGCGACCGGATCCTGGTAGGCGGGACGCCGAACGTCGTGGTCAGCGTGTCCGGGACGCGGGTCCGGCTGGCGGATGACGGGGGCGCGGTGCGCACGGTCACGGCGGCCGAGCTGGCCGACGGCACGCGGTTCGAGATCGCTCCCGCGGCCTTGCCGCGGGGGCCGCGGCCGGAGATCGGCATGGAGGGGCTGCCCGCCGCCGCGGTCGAGGAAGCGTCGTGGTGGGAGGCGCACATCGCCGAGGTCGTCTACGGGCTGCGGCCGGACGCTGCGGCGGGAACGAGGCCGAGGCCGCAGTACGACCCGGAGCGGACCAGCCTGACCGAAAGGGAGCGGGCGAAGGCCGCCGAGCTGTCGGCGGCCGGGCGGCCGGTCCCGGCCAGCACGGTCAAGCACCGCCGCCAGCGGTGGGAGGCGCACGGCCTGCCCGGGCTCGTCGACCGGCGGCTGGCCCGGCGGATGCGGCCCGCAGGGCGGGCCGACGATCAGGTCGTGGCCGCGATGCGGCAGGCGATCGCCGAGACGGCCCGGGCGTCGTCCCGGACGGCGGGCTTCGTGATCTGGCGGACGAGAGAGATCCTCGCCGGGGCCGGCTACGTCGGTCCCGTGCCGTCGGACCGGACCTTTTACCGTTTGTTCGGCACGCTGTCGCACGGCCGGCAGGTGACCGGCTCGGCGTCGACGCGCCGGTCGCTGGCCGGGCGGCCGGAGGGCATGTTCGGGTCGCTGCCGGCGGCGGCGCCGGGCGAGGTCGTGCAGATCGACTCCACCCCGCTGGACGTGCTCGTGCTGCTGGACGACGGGGTTCCGGGCCGGGCCGAGCTGACCGGCATGATCGACGTCGCCACCAGGGTGGTGCCCGCCGCGGTGCTGCGGCCCACGACGCGGTCGGTCGACGCGAGCGTGCTGCTGGCCCGCGCTCTCACGCCCGAGCCGGTCCGGCCCGGCTGGCCCGAGGCCCTGAGGATGGCGCACTCGGTGCTGCCCTACGACCGGCTGCTGGACATCGACGCGCGGCTCGAGCATGCCGCGGCGAGGCCGGTGATCGTCCCGGACACGATCGTGATCGACCACGGCAGCGTGTTCGTGTCGGCCGCGTTCCGGTCCGCCTGCCGGCACCTGGGCATCTCGATCCAGCCCGCCCACCTGGGCAGCGGAGCGGAGAAAGGCCACATCGAGCGGTATTTCGGGTCGGTCGGGTCGCTGTTCTGCCAGTTCGCGTCCGGCTATGCCGGGCGCAGCCCGGACCGCCGCGGCCGCCATGTCGAGGACCAGCCGCTGTGGTCGATGGCCGAGCTCCAGGAACTGCTCGATGAGTGGCTTATCGCGTTCTGGCTGAACCGGCGGCACGACGGGCTCCGCGACCCGGAGCATCCCGGGCGGGCGTTCACCCCGAACGAGAAGTACGCCTCGCTCGTGGAAGCCGCCGGGTATGTCCCGGTCGCGCTCGGCCCGGACGACTACATCGAGCTGCTGCCCGCCTCCTGGCGGGCGGTCAACGCCTACGGCATCAAGCTGAGCCGCCGCAGCTACGACAGCGCGGAGCTGAACCCGCTGCGGCTGCAGCCCTCGGGAGTCCGGGAGAAGAAGAACCTCTGGGAGGTCCGCCACGACCCCTACGACGTCTCCCGGGTCCACGTCCGCGGCCCGGGCGGGTGGATCACCGTGTTCTGGCGGCACCTGGACCGGGCACCGGTGCCGTTCGGCGAGCTCGCCTGGGACCACGCCCGCCGCAGCCTGGGCAGGGACGCCACCGAGGAGCAGATCGCCGACACGGTCGCGGCGCTGCTGCGCCGCGCGAACGCCGGCCCTGGCGAGCAGGGGAAACCGAAGATGAGCAAGCGGGACCGGAGGGTGGCCGCGCGCACGAAGGCCGCCGCCCCCGCCGACCGGGGCCAGCCTGAGCCGGCCGGCCCCGCCGGGCAGTCGCCGGAACCCGCCGGCGAGGACGCGCCGCTGGCGAGGGTGATCCCGATGAAGATCTTCGACCCGTTCGCCGAAGCGGACAAGCGCTGGTGACCACGGCTGCCAGCCAGGAGACGCCTGGCACCGACGCCGGCGGCGCCGATGGCGGCGCCCGCCAGCTGACCACGCTGCGGGGCTGGCGCGAGTTCGCCGCGGCCAGGCCCGCCGTCCCGGACCTGCTGCCCGAGCCCGCCTGGAAGCTCCTGGACGACGGCAGGCGCCTCGCCTACGACGAGGCCAGGCTCGCCCATCACGCCCGGCTGCTGACCGTCGCCACTTCCACCATCCAGCAGGTGATCACCGAGGGACGCCGGCTGCAGTACCTGAACCGGCACGCCGACGCCGGCCGGTGCGGGCTGATCCTGTCCGGCCCGGCCCGCACCGGGAAGACGACCTGCCTGGCCCAGCTCGGCAAGACC
>DATKRH010000288.1:0-4535 GCA_035532295.1 Streptosporangiaceae bacterium | reverse complement strand
ATCCCCTCACGTGGAGCAGGGCGATCCTCCCACCCCACGCGCCCCAGCGGAGTCAGGACTCACCGATACCGACATCTCCCGAAAACCAGAGGACCCAGAACCGACCGATAACTGGCGTCACGACTCACCTACAGAGCCAGCGAGTTGGCTCTCGGACTGGGAGTCGCCCCCAACGACCGGACTCTTTCCTTCCGACAGGTCATAAACCTGGTGCTGCAGCGCGGCATCGTCCTCACGGACAACAGGAGGCTGCCCCTTCAGCGCCGCTTCCCGCTGTCGGAACTCAGCGGCCCGGTTGACCTGCGTGATGGCGCGGCGGTGGGCGGGGAGATCTTCCGGCTGAAGAACGGCGACTCCGCGGATAAGGAGCGCTTCCGGCAGATCCAGTCGACGTTCAAGAGCCTGACCGGCCGCGACCTGGACGTACGGGCGCGGCCGGCTGGCGACGGCGAAGCCGCGCTCATCATCGAGCCGACAGTTACCGGACAGCACGCCGAGCGACTGATCGAGCTGTCGGGCGCAGGCGTGCAGGAAGCCCTCGTGCTGAGCACGCTGCTGCGAGGAACGCCTGCCCGGATCACGGTTCTCGATGAGCCGGCGGTGAACCTGGAGCCGACAGTCCAGCGCCGGCTGGTCAGCCAGGTACGCGGACCCGGCCAGTACCTCGTCATCACCCACAGCGCGGACCTCGTCCCGTTCGACGAGCCAGATGACCTAAAACGGATCGTCAGGCTGGCACCGGGCGCGTCCGGCACGCATATCCGCCAGCCCGACTACGACGACCCGGGTTCACGGGAACAGTTCCGCCAGCTTCAGCTGATACAGCCCGCGGAGATACGGTCACTGCTCTTCGCTCAAGCGGCCGTCTTGTGCGAAGGGCAGACGGAACCCGGCGCGCTGCCCCGCTGGTGGAACAACGCCTGCACCGCCGGCCTGCCTGACCTCGGGGCTACCAACGTCTCCTTCATCGCCGTCGACGGCCACAACGGCTACCGCGCCTACATCAAATTCCTCGACGATTACGGCATACCGTGGGCGATCATCTCCGACGGCCCGGCGCTGCGACAGGGGCAGAAGCTCAGCCAGGACATGAAAAAGCTGGGGCACTGGCCGGATGATCCCCAGCTCGGCGACGACCAGGACTTCGCTCAGTGGCGCAGCTACTGGGAGCGTGCAGGCGTCTTCACCCTGGCCAGGCGATTCGGCGACGACGGCAGCAATCTCGGTGAGTTCGAAGAGCTACTGCGGCAGGTCGACCATGAACTCCTCGGCAAGGCAATGACCGAGACCGGGGGAAGCAAGCCCAGAGCGGGGGCCTACTTCGCCGTCGCTCATCCCGAGCTGCCCGACCCCGTCCGAGACCTGTTCCAGAAGATCGCCGAGTACCTTCACCTCATGTGACAGCACCGATGCCCCGAAGTGCGGCACAGGCTCGAGTGGAGACCGACACCGGGCGCGTGGCCGCCGGGCTGCTTGCCGTTCGCTAGTCGCGCTGTGCGCCATCGGGCCAGATCACGCGCACCGGGGTGCCGTGCTCGTGGGCGTATGCCACGACGTCGGCGGTGCCGCCGTATGACCGCGCGGGCTTGCCGTCCCACACGGCGTACAGCTCGTCGGCCTGGTCGATCATGAGCTTGCTGGCGGCCATGTGGGACTCGGACGTGGACTCGGTGAACGGCAGCCGGTGGACGGCGGCGGCCTGGGCGAACAGGTCGTCGTACTCCGGATGGGAGTCCTCCGGCAGCTTCTCCCGGTACTGGGCGGCGGGGATGACGGCTTCGAGGGTGCCGCCGAGGTCGGTGACGGCTCGGGCGAAGATCTGGTCGGCCCCGTCGGCCAGGCAGGACAGGCCGGTCACGTCGGGCGCGCGTTCGGCGAGTGCCGCGCGGACGGCCTGGTCGATCAGACTAACTGTTGGGGCGGGCAGGCCCCGGTGGCCTGAGATCGCTATGCGGTACATGCGCGCTATCTAACAGCAGGGCGGAGCGGAGCTGGTCATCGAAGTCCCGGACGTAGCTGGTGGCCGGGCCGGTGTACTCGCGGCGGAACCGCCGCGCCCGGTTGACGATGCGCTCGGAGGAGTAGGCGACGCCGACCCCGAGGGCCTCGCAGGCGAGCCGGAACGACTCATCGATCCGGTCGCTGTCGCGCCGGGCCGCGCCGTCCTGCCGGGCCGCTGTCGCGACTTCGAGCATGATGACGGCGCGCTGCTTGGGAGCGGGCTGGGCGGCCGACAGGGACTCGGTGAACGCGGCCAGCGCGTCGCCGGGGCGGGTGAGCCTGACCGCGACCAGCGCCCGGTACCCGGCCAGCTTGGCGTGGTCGAACGGGAACACCCACGGCCAGGGCGGCGGCTCTGTCCGCCTGTCCTGGTCGATGGCCCTCGCGGCGCGGGCGAGCGCGTGCGAGGCGGCCTCGCCGTCATGGCGCGCAGCGGCGAAGCTGAGGGCCTCGGTGGCGTCCAGCCATGCCCGGGGTGACGGGTGCGGCGTGGCGCCGATCTGCTGTCGTGCCTCGCCGACGAGGGTGAGTCCGAGTTCGGGGTCGCCGCCGTCAGTCTCGAACGCGGCCAGGCTGCCGAGCATGTACCCGGCGAGCAGGTCCTGCCCGGCCTGGCGGGCGCGGCCGATCGCCATGCGGTAATAAGCGCGTGCGCTGCCGATGTCGTACATGTCGGCGTGCAGCCAGGCCGCGAAGCCAGCCGCCTCGCTGGCGGCGGCGGCCACGTCCGCGGCGTGCGGCGTCTTGCCGGCCCGTGCGAGCAGCCGGTTGGCCATCTCCACGTGCGCGGTCACGCCGCGTGCCAGCTCGCGGGCGGACGTGGTGGCATCCAGCCTGCGCTGCGCGCCCGTGATCGCTGTCAGTGTCGGGGCCGTCGTCTCGTCAACGACTGCCCGCGTGGGCAAGGGGACCAGGGCCAGCGCCATTGCCTTGCCGAAGTCTCGCCGTTTCGTCGGATCGTCACCTCCCGGGTCGCCGAACCGGAGTAGGTGAACGGGTACCCCGATCCGGCGCGATATCTCCCGGACCTGGTCGACGGTGAGTGCCTGCTGCCTGCGGAGCACGTTCGAGACCCAGCTCTGGGAGTACCCCACCGCCAGGGCCAGCTGCTTTTGCTTCCAGCCGTGCGCTCGCCGGATCTCCTCCAGCAGCGTCGCGAAGTCGCAGCTTGCGAGCGCGGCGGCGACGGCCGGAGAGGACCAGAACTCTGGCGGTAGGGGCCTGTCTGCCTGGTCCATGAGCATAGGTTACGCCAAGTCACCGCAAGCGATTCCTAGCACTAACGGTAATAAGCCGTCGCCTGTTGGTAATCGCCGGTTCCGGCCGGGTGCCCTGCCCGCCACCATCGAACTTGTGCAGGGGCAACTAGTCAACAGGGCAAGACCGGCCCTCGCGCGATGCGCGCGGAGTCACCGCGGAATTGACGGCCCTGCTGCTGCACCCGTAACGGGCGATCCGCCGGGCAGTTTTCGCCGGAGTGCCCGCTGACCAGGAGGACTAGGTGGCTGACCAAGCAGAGTTGCCAGGCGTTGACCGGCGTTGACCCGGCAATCCCGAACGTCGCGGGAATGTGGGATTACTACCTCGGCGGGAACGAGAACACCGACGCTGACCGGGAAGCGGCCCGGCTGGTGCTCAGGGCCGCGCCCGATGTCCCGCTGGCCGCCCTGGAGAACCGGGAATTCCTCAAGCACGCGGTCCGGTTCCTCTCCGCAGAGTCCGGTATCTCGCAGTTCATTGATATAGGCCCTGGCCTCCCGACCAGAGGCAATGTCCATCAGCTTGCCAGGGAGCATAATTCCCGCGCCCGGGTCGCGTACGTTGATAATGACGCGGCCGTGCTCGCGCGTGGCGGCTCTTATATTGACGGCCTGGCCGACGTGGTCCTCATCCCTGGAGACCTGCGAGATCCCGGTGGAATCCTGGGTAATCCCGAACTGCGGAGAATCATCGACTTCTCCCGGCCCGTGGCGCTCAGCATGACACTGCTGCTTCACTTCGTGCGCGACGACGAGGACCCGTACGGGTGCGTGGCCAGGCTGTGCGCTGCCCTGTGTGCGGGGAGCTACCTGGTCATTTCTCACGTGACCCGCGAGAACCGGGACGAGGCTGCGCTGGGGCACATCGCCGGCGCTTACGACCAGGCGACCGCGCCGATGGTGATGCGGACAAAAGATGAGGTAGAGCGCTTCTTCGCCGGGTTCGAGATGGTCGAGCCCGGCATTGTTTTTCTGTCGCAGTGGCGCCCGTCGACGGAGTACTACGCCGGCGGCGGTACCCGCTGGGTCTACGCCGGGGTCGGGAGGAAGCCCTGACGCCGGAGACAAGCGAGGCCAGCGCATATCCACCGAGTTCATTCGCATTAACCGTTGCCGAGGAAGGGAGTCGTTACCGTGAGCCAGGCCAGTGCCGTGGCCGCGCCGGGTGTATTGGGGCCGGGCGTAAGAGGGTTCAAGCCCGAGATGGACAGGCTGCGGGAGCGGATGCGCGGCCTGGGGTTCAGCTACGACGAGATCGCCATCGAGGTATCGCGC
>DATKRH010000287.1:0-4769 GCA_035532295.1 Streptosporangiaceae bacterium | reverse complement strand
GCGACCGGGCCCGCTGGCGGCCGGACGGCACCCTGGAGTTCCTCGGCCGGGCCGACCACCAGGTCAAGATCCGCGGCTTCCGGATCGAGCCCGGCGAGGTCGAGGCCGCCATCCTCACCCACCCCGCGGCGCAGGCCTGCGCCGTGCTCGCGCACGGTGCTGACCAGGCCGACCGGCGGCTCGTGGCCTACGTCGTCACCAGCCGGGACGCTGATCCGGAGCCGGACGTGGCGGCTATCCGCGACCACGTGGCCGGGCTGCTGCCCGCGCACATGGTGCCCGCCCTGGTGGTCTTCCTCGACGCGCTCCCGGTCACCGCGAACGGCAAGCTCGACCGCGGGCGGCTCCCCGCGCCCGGCGAGGAACGCCCCGCGCTCGGCCAGGGCTACGTCGCCCCGCGCACCGAGGCCGAGTCGATCCTTGCCGAGATCTGGGCCGAGGTCCTCGAAGTCGAGCGGGTCGGCGTCGCGGACAACTTTTTCCACCTCGGCGGCGACTCGATCCGCAGCATCCAGGTTCTCGCCCTGGCCCGCCAGCGCGGCATCGACTTCTCCCTGCAGCGCCTCTTCCAGCTGAGTACCATCGCGGCCCTGGTCGGGGAGACCGTCCTGGCCGCCCCCGAGCCGCGAGTGCGCGAGCCGTTCTCGATGATCAGCGCCGGGGACCGCGCCCGGATCCCGGGCGATGTCACCGACGCCTACCCGATGGCGGTGCTCCAGGCCGGGATGGTCTTCCACATGGAATCCGACGAGGACCGCCGGCTGTACCAGAACCTCGACAGCTTCCACGTGCGCGGGCCCTTCCGCGAGGAGGCCTTCCGCCTGGCCGTTCAGCAGGTCGTTGACCGGCACGACATCCTGCGCACCTCGTTCCACCTGAGCGAGTACAGCCAGATGCTGCAACTGGTCCACCAGCGGGCCGAGCTGCCGGTCGAGGTCATCGATGTCAGGGGCCTGAGCGAGCCGGAGCAGCTAGCCGCGATCGGGCGGGTGATCGACCGGGAGCGCGCGATCCCCTTCGACCTCAGCCGGGCGCCCCTGCTGCGCTTCTTCGTGCACTGGCGCAGCGCCCAGACCTTCCAGTGGACCCTCGCCGAGCACCACGCGATCCTCGACGGCTGGAGCCTGCACTCGACGATCGCCGAGATCCTCGAACGCTATCTGGCCCTGCTGCGGGACCCGGCAGCGGCGGTCGAGCCCAAGCCGGGCTCCGCCTACCGCGACTTCATCGAGGCCGAGCAGCAGGCGCTGGCCTCGCCGGAATCCCGGGACTTCTGGCTGGAGCGGATGAGTGACGCTCCCCGGGCGGCCATGCCGGTCTGGCCACCCGGCGTGCCGGCCGACCCGGTCGTCACCGAGGCGGACCCGCAGCTCCGCGAGTGGCAGCTGCGGGAACCCCACCTGGGCTTCTACGGATGGCTGGAGACGAAGATCCCCGCCTCGCTCAGCCGCCGGCTCGAGGAGATCTCCGCGCAGCGCGGTGTGTCGCTCAAGCACGTGCTGCTGGCCGCGCACATGCGGGTCATCTCCTACCTGTCCGGCTCGGAGGAGGTGGTGACCGGAATGGCGCTCAATGGCCGGCTCGAGGAGGTGGACGGCGCCCTGTCCCGCGGCCTCTACCTCAACTCCCTGCCGTTCCGGGCCAGGATCGGCAGGGCGACCTGGACTGAGCTGATCCGCCGCGTGTTCGAGCAGGAGGAGAGCGCGCTGCCGCACCGGCGCTACCCGATGGCAGAGATCCAGCGGCTCACCGGCGGCGGGCGGCTCTACGACACGCACTTCGTCTACAACCACTTCCATGTGCTGCGCGGCGTGCTCGACGCCGGCGAGGTCGCGATCCTCGACCCGAAGATCAACTCATTCACGACCACCCGCATCGAGCCGACCAACTATCCCTTCGTCGCCGGGTTCGTGCGCGATCCGCGCTCTGACGCGCTGCTGCTGAGCCTCGACTGCCACCTCGAGCTGTTCCCCGAGGAGCAGGTGCGGCGCGTGCGTGACTGCTACCTCGCCGCCCTGCGGGCCCTGGCGCAAGACCCGGACGGCCCCGTCGCGGGCACCTGCCTGCTCGGCGGCGGCGAGCGCGACTTGATCCAGCGCTGGAACCGAACCGGGCAGCCGAGTCCCACCGGCTCGAGCATCGACGGGCTGGTCGCCGAGCTCGCGCGCTCGCGCCCGGACGACGTCGCCGTGACCGACGGCGCGGTCAGCCTCACCTACGGCATGCTCCAGGCGCGCGCCGACGGGCTGGCCGCCCGGCTACGCGACGCAGGCGTCACCCGCGGCACCCTGGTCGGCCTGTGCTGTCGGCGCTCCGCCGACCTGATCGTGAGCATGCTCGGTACCCTCCGCGCCGGGGGCGCGTACGTCCCGCTGGACCCCGACTATCCAGCCGACCGCCTGGCCTTCATGCTCCGGGACACCGGCGTGCAGGTCGTCGTGGCGCACCAGGGCCTGCTGGCCGGGCTGCCGCGCACCGATCTCGTGACCATCGACGCCGCGCAGGCCTTCCCCGCGCCAGCCGCGCCAGCCGGGCCCGGTACCTGCGGGCAGGACGTGGCCTGCCTCGTCTACACCTCCGGCTCCACGGGCCGGCCCAAGGGGGTGCTGGTCCCGCACCGCGGCATCGTGCGGCTGGTCCGCGGCGCTGGATACGCCGACCTGTCAGCGGGCAGCGTGGTAGCGCAGATCTCCAACGCGTCCTTCGACCCGCTGATCTTCGAGGTGTGGGGTGCCCTCGCGAACGGCGGGCGCCTGGTGATCGTGCCGACCGAGGTGACGCTCTCCCCGGCCCGCCTCGCGGGCCTGCTGCGCGCGGAGAAGGTCACCACGGCCGCGATCGTGACGGGCCTGTTCAACACCACGGTCGGCGAGGTGCCGGACGCCTTCGGCTCGCTGCGCCAGGTGTTCATCGGCGGCGAGAGCATCAACCCCGCGCGGGTGCGCGCTGCCCTGGAGGCCGGCTCGACCCGCCCGCACAATATCTATGGTCCTACCGAGGTCACCAGCATCGCGACCTGCCGCGCGATGGAGGAGACGCCGGACGGCGCGGGGCAGATCGGCCGCCCCATCGCCAACACCCAGATCTGGGTGGTGGGCGCGCAAGGCGACCTGGTCCCGGTCGGCGTGCCCGGCGAGATCCTGCTCGGCGGCCCCGGGGTGGCCCACGGGTACTGGCGCCGCCCCGCGCTGACCGCGGCGCGTTTCGTCCCCGACCCGTTCTCCGGCGAGCCCGGCGCCCGGCTCTACCGGACCGGCGACCTGGGCGCCTGGCGGCCGGACGGCACGCTGGAGTTCCTCGGCCGGCTCGACCACCAGGTGAAGATCCGCGGCTTCCGGGTCGAGCCCGGCGAGGTCGAGGCGGGCCTCACCGAGCACCCGGGCATCGAGGCCGCCGCCGTCCTGGCCCACCGGCCGGGCGACGGCCCGGCCCGGCTTGTCGGGTACGTGCAGCCGGTGACCGGCTACGCCCTGCAGGTCGGCGAGGTGCGTGAGTTCCTCGCCGCCCGCCTGCCGGACTATCTGGTGCCCGCCGCCCTGGTCGTCATGGACCAGCTACCGCGCAGCCCCAACGGCAAGGTCGAGCGGGCCCTGCTGCCCGAGCCGCAGTCCGGGGACTCCGGGTCTGCGCGCCCGTACGTCGCCCCCCGCGGTCCCGTCGAGGAGGCGGTCGCCGGGATCTGGTCGGAGGTCCTCGGCCTGACCCGGGTCGGCGCGCTGGACAACTTCTTCGAACTGGGCGGTCACTCCCTGCAGGCGGTGCAGGTGGCGTTCCGGATTCGCACCGGCTTCAGCGTGGACCTGAGCATCCGGGACATTCTCGACTCGCCCACGGTGGAAGCCTTGGCCGCGACGCTCGCGAGCGCCCGCCCGGGCCCGGGCGGCCAGGACCTGGCCGCTGTTCTCGACGCCGTCGAAGAGCTCAGCGACGAATCGGTACGCGCCCTGCTCGAGGGGTCATGACCGGCCGGGCGACGAAGGGAACATCGGTGTCGGAGTCACTGGCCCGCCGGCTGGCCGAGCTCAGCCCGGAGCGCCGCAGGCTGGTGCTGGAACGGCTGCGCGGCCGGGAAGCCGCGGCCCGCGTCGGGCCCGCGCCACGCCAGGCGCGCGGCGCGCTCCCGCTGTCCTTCGCCCAGGAGCGGCTGTGGTTCCTGTGGCGGCTCGCCCCCGGCAGCACGGCCTACAACGCTCCGTCGGCCGTGCGGCTGCACGGGCGACTGGACGTGCCGGCGCTGCGGGCGGCGCTGGCGGGGGTGGTGGCGCGGCACGAGATCCTGCGCACCCGGTATGCGGAGCGGGACGGGGCCGTGGTGCAGGTGGTGGACCCGCCGGCCGCGGTGGACCTGCCGGTGATCGAGGTACCCGCGGACGGCGACGCCGAGCGCGGCGAGCGCGCGCTGCGGGCGCTGGTGGACGCGGCGAGCGAGGAGCCGTTCGACCTGGCCGCGGGCCCGGTGCTGCGCGCCCGGCTTTACCGGCTCGGGCCGTCGGAGCACGTGCTGCTGCTGGCCATGCACCACATCTGCTGCGACGGGTGGTCCCTGCCCATCATCTGGCAGCAGCTCTCCGCGGAGTATCGGGTGGCTGGGCCGAGCGCGGCCGGTGACCTGGGTGACCGGGGTGATCTGGGTGCGGTGGGGTTGCAGTACGCGGATTTTGCGTGGTGGCAGCGGGAGCGGGCGCGGGCGGGGGGGTTTGCGGAGGGGCTGGATTTCTGGGGGTCGCAGCTGGCGGGGCTGCCGGTGGTGGAGTTGCCGGCGGACCGGG
>DATKRH010000286.1:0-3292 GCA_035532295.1 Streptosporangiaceae bacterium | reverse complement strand
CCGAGGACGAGCAGCCCCAGCTCCAGGCCATCCTGGAACGCTGCCCCGAGCTCCAGGCCACCTCCGGCCACGTCCGCGCCTTCGCCCGGATGCTCACCCAGCTCACCGGACAGAACCTCCCCCAGTGGATCAGCGACGCCCGGGCCGCCGAACTGCCCGGCATATCTGCCGTCACCCACGGCCTGACCAGCCACTGGAACTCCGGACCTGTCGAAGGCCGCGTCAACCACATCAAGATGATCAAAAGACAGATGTCCGGACGAGCCGGGCTGCCCCTGCTCCGCAAGCGAGTCCTGCTCACCGCCCAGGGCAGATGACCGGCCAGGCGGGAGCCGAATCCATCACGAAATGTGGGCCAGATCCCAAAACTCAGTTTCAGAGCCAGCCCAGGGGCGTGGGAGTACGAGGTCAGCGGCAGGAACGTCATCAGGTCCTGGTTCAACTACCGCAAGCGCGACCCCTGCGGAGCTGGTGTGCCAGCCGCCCCGAGACGGCGGAAACCCTACTTGCCGCCAGCGGCCGGGTCGGGACCGGACTATCGGGAACGCCTTCGGTAGGACCGGAGTCATGACCGCGCGGTAAGTGCAGTGAGGATCTCGCAGGCGATCTTGGCCGGGTCCGGCGGAACGATGTGGCATTCCGCGCAGTGGTCCGCCGTTCCTGGGTTCGGGGATCCGCAGTGCAGGCATGTCCACTCTGCGCGCTGAGCGCTGGCGACGCTCTTGAGTTGTTCGATGGCTGCCGTGGTGCCTGCATCGGCGACACTGCGCACCGCGGCGACGGCGACTGAGCGGTCGGGGTCGTGGGTGAGTTGGCACAGCAGCGGGTGAGCTCTCCGTCGCCTTGCCTGGCAGTCGGTCGGCGGCGACGAGCCGCAGCGCGGGATTATCCGAGGTGGCCCATTCCGTCAGCGGCTCACCTCCCTTCAGGCGGGCGAGAGCGTGCGCGGCGACGCGTTGGTGGTCGCGGCTGGACTCCAGATCTGGCAATGCGTCCTCGAGCAGCGGGATCGCGATGTCCGGACGGGCGGCCGAGAGGGCGGCGGCGGCGATGTGGGCCGTCCGCTTGCCCATGAACAGGGCCTTGACCAAGGCGTGCGCGGCGGCCTCGGGAGCACCGATGTGGTGCCACTGGTCGAGGCGGCGGCGGGAAGCGATTTCCAGGGCGGTGAACGCGTTACTACCGAAACCTGGTTGTTCTGCGGTCTGTGTCCTTGGGATTGCGCGGCGATGCGTAAATGAGCCACACCGTGCGGTGCTGGTCGTCGGCCACGTAGCGGATGCAGCCGCCACTAGTGACCTCGTACTCCCACCTCGACCGGCCCGCAGTCACCCTCGGTCGGCGCGAGCGTCAGCTCGTACTGGCCTAGGGTCGGCCTTGATCCGCGCGGTCGCCCGCCATCCGGCGATGACCTCGTGCGCGTTGCGATCAATGGTGAGCTCGGCCGCATCCGACAGCGCGGTGATCAGCTCCTCCGCGAAGCCGGACTGCTCCGCGTGCGACAGGTGCCAGGCCCACGGGAAAACCTCGGCCAGGGCCGACGCGACCGCACGGGCGCCGGACTCGCTGCGGGCCAGCGCGCCAAACATCCGGGACGCGGTCACCAGGTTCTCGTCCCGTTCTTCCTCCCGGTCTGCCGCCGTCAGGTAGAAATCGGGGGCGTCGCAGTGGGTCACCCGCGGCCGGCCCAGCCGCCGGGCGCGCTCGGCGACCGCCCACGCGTGGTGCGCAACCAGCAGACCACAGGCCACGTATCGGGGGTAGTGGCCCGCTATCGCTCCTGGCGGGCGAGCCGGTCCCTGGCCGGAGTCCTCTGCGGGCCCTGCTCATGTGTCGGCTTTGGCATCCGACGGAAGATGGAGACGATAGGCACCTGGCAGCGGATCTCCGTCGGGAAACGGGTCAGCAAGCGCAGGGACTGGCTCTTCGAGCAGGTGAAAGATCGCCTTGTGAGCGGCGTTCCGGAGCGGTTGCGGCAGTCCTTCGAGCTCGTCCCAGGTCCTGTCCGGGAACCGGAGGACCCGGTCACTCACTAATTCCCCACGCCTCCACCAGTTCCTCGCGAGTAAGAGTACGGCCTTCCCCGGAGTCTGACCGGATGCGTTTCTGGGCCTCACGATCCCCTGCCTCACGCCGCAGGCGCCGGTTCTCAGCCCGGAGCGCGTCCAGCTCTGCTCGCGGAACAAAAACCATGTCTTCGGCGTGAGCGGTCACGTGAACTCCTCACCACCACGAGGGCTGATCATTACCAAGTCTACTCATCATGCTCCACCTGATCCCGTCAGCAGATCTTCGCGGCCTGTCGCCGGAAGTCCTGCCGCTAGGTGACGCGAGCAGCCCGTACCTGCTCAAGCGCCTAATCTGTGGCTCTCATGGCAACGGGCGACGACGAGCCAGTCACGGCAGGCTACCGCGACAAGCAGCGACAGGCAGTTGCCAACCGGCCAGGGCCCATGACGGACTCGGCCACGCCTACTACGCCGCCGACGACCGCGACCGGGCCGGCCATCACGGGCGCGAAGCCCTGGCTCGCCAGGGCGTGGCGGTCCCTCTCGTCGGCGGCGGCGGTGAACCCGTCGGTCTCCTCGCTGGCGAAGCGGGATGACTTGTGGATGATCACCCGGCAGGATGTGGTGCTCGCGCTTGAAGGTGGCCAGGGCGCTGGTCAGCAGGGCGCTGACGTCGGCGGCCGGCAGGTGCGGCTGGCGGTCCTCGCTGCTGACTTGCGCGGCCCCGCCGCACACGATGACGCCCTCGCCGCGCTCGTTAAGATGTGCGCCACGGCGGTCTCCAGGATCCCGGTGGCGCTGGCCCGGTAGAAGCAGATGCCGACGTAGCAGGTGTGCAGGTCGGTGGCGGCGCGCTGCGCGCGAGCACTGTGGCGTAGATAAGCATGATTCGCTCACGATTTCCTGCGCGGCACTCGCTGCGGGTGCCGCGCTCCCGGCGGCGCGCAAGACCGGGCAGGCTTCAGCTCAGGATCGGCGTCCCGGAGTTCGACCGACCCGCCCGGCCATGTACGGTCGCCGATCAACGGTGACGAAATCATTGACCAGGTCCGGGCGGTCCAGCCCCTGGCCGCGCGGGACGTCACGCTCCAGCAAGGCAAGCGGTCAGTGGGCCTTGCGCACCATGCGGAGCATGCGGAGGTTGATCCTTGCGAAGCGCCACAGTTGCAGCGGAATTGAGCTGCGCCTGCGCAGTGTGCGGGTGGTCGGCAGGGGTGCTGCGGCGATCCGGTCGTCGGCGGTGTCCATGGGGAGTCCTCCAGGCTTCGCGCGGGTCCAAGGTT
>DATKRH010000285.1:0-4543 GCA_035532295.1 Streptosporangiaceae bacterium | reverse complement strand
ACGCCGGTGAGCGACTCGTTCGCCTTCATGATGGAGTCCATCGCGCCGTCGAGGACCTCGCCCGGGTTCCCGCCCTTGGTCTGCTGCGCCAGCACGTCCCAGCGGGCGCTCTCCGGAACCCAGAAGACGCCTTCGCGCTTGTACTCGTCGACGTCGTCGACGAATGCCTCGATTCGCGTCTCGGGTACGCCGGCGGCGAGTACCTCGGCGCGGATCTGCTCCCGGCGCTCCGCGAACGAGTCGGACACGTACTTGAGGAACACCATTCCCAGGACGAAGTCCTTGTACTGGGACGCGTCCATCGAGCCGCGCAGCTTGTCGGCGGCCTTCCACAGCGTGTCGTGCAGGTCGCGGGTACTGGTCATGCCAGGCAGCGTTACCTGGCCCTGCTTCTTCCGGGGGGGCATGGGTCTCCTACTGGCCATTTCGGGCGGACGGCGGCTCGGTGAGGGTAAGCGTCCCATCGGAGAGCCCTGACGTGGTGATATCCCGCAATTCGGCGACCAGGTCCAGCTCCTGCCGGGCTGCCTCCTGGCGGGCGTCGAGCGCGGCCAGGAGTTGATCCAGGAACTGCACTTCGGCCGGGCTCAGCGCGGGCAGTTCGTGGTCTTCCAGCCGCCGGGGCGGGCGGACCGCTCCGGCCGGGCGGAGGCTCGGCATCCGCCCCGCCAGGAGGCCGGCCAGGGTGCGCGGCGTGAAGGACTGCCGTTCCGCGGCCGGGATCCGCAGCACCTTGGCGGGGAACTCGACGACGGCCAGCCCGGCGTGGTCGACCAGCACCCCGAACTCCGGGGTGGTCGTTACCACCACGTCTCCCGGCTCGGTCAGCCGGACCCGGGGCAGCCCGGCCAGCACGACCCGGTCGATGCTTCGGTCACCGCGGCGGATGCGGCCGAGCACTTCTGGGACTCCGAGGACGTCGTGATGGCCGTCCTGGCCGATGGGGACACCGCGCAGCCGGCTGCCCGGCACGAGAACCAGGCGCCGGGCCTTCACCAGCGAGCCGATCGCCTGGGCGGGCGGCGGTGTCCGGGCGCCGGCCGCGATTCCGCCGCGGATCGGCGGCCGCGCCGCCGGGTGGCCCGCGGCGAGCCGGTCTAGCTCGGCTTCGAGATCGGTGACGCGACTGACCAGCGCCGCGCCGGCCGTTACGGCCGCCGAGCCACGGGCGGGCCTGCGCGCGGTGAGCGGTCGCAGGGCGTCCACCAGGTCACCGATCCGGACCTGCACCCCAAAGGCGCGGGTGTGCGCCTGCGGGCGGTAACCATCGCGGCGCCAGGTCACCACGTCCTCCGCCAGCGCCGCGATCACCTCGTCGGTCAGCGCACGGTCGGACACGTCGGCCAGCAGTACCCAGCCCCGGTACGGCGACTGGTAGGCGGAGGTCAGCACCCACAGGGCGACGTCGTAGCCGGGGCGGAAGGGTACGAGCCCGCCGGGCAGCCGGATGATCGCCTCCACCATCCCGGAGGACAGCAGCCTGCCCCGGGTGCGCTCGGCGGGAGAAAAGGGCCGCAACTCGCCGGCCAGCACGGCAGCAGGGCCGAGGACGACGGCGGTACAGCCTGGTGCGAGCCGCAGCGCGATGTCGTCGAGCCGGTCGATCACCTGCTCCGGGGAACGCGTCTCGCCCGGCAGGTAGGGGACCTGGGTGACGATCACGTCCGGGTCGGCCCAGTCCTCCGGCGGCTGCTCACCGGTCGCCAGCTTCAGGTCGGCCCAGGCCACGCCGTGCACCGCCAGCCGCCGTCCGGCCAGCCGGGCCAGGTAGCGGTCGGCTTCGGCGGCCTGGAAGATGAGCTGATAGTCAGGCCCTGCGGCGTCGGCCACGGCCGCCAGCAGGTCGCCTGGCCCGGCCGCCGGGTCGCGGACCGTGACGGTGCGCTCGCGGGCATGCTCGCGGGCGCCGGACAGGTCCGCGACGAGGCGGGCCAGGCCCGGCGCGACCGTGCGCGCATACAGGCCGCCCGCCTTGAACCGCTGTCCCGCCCCCATGACCCGCTCGAACGCCCCCCTGCATCCCCAGGCCGCCTCGACCAGCTCATCAACAGCTTCAGCGAGGGGGCTGGCCTCGGCGGGCAGCAGAGCGATCTCGGAGCACAGGCACGAGTCGCGAGGATCCAGGCGAGCCGCGCGGCGCAGCAGGTCGCCGCGCAGGTCACCGTGCGCGGCGGCGGCCGGCTCGCCGTCCTGATCCCGCAGGCAGATCAGCGCGGTCAGCAGCGCCAACAGGTCCGACGGCGGCAGCCCGGTGCCCAGGCCAGCCAGTGCGTGCAGGCGGAGGTCTGCCTCGATCCGGCCCGCTGGGTCCCGCCCCGTCCCGATCAGCCACTCGGCCACCTGGCGCGAGTCGAACAGAGGGCTCGTAGCATCGCCGTCGGCCGGCTTGGGAAAGTCCGGGTAACGGCGCCGCCATGTGGTCACGACCGGACGCTTGACCTGAGCGAGCTCAGCGATCTCGGTCATGGACATGAGCAGCGGGCCGCGGGGACCGCCGGACGCCGTCGGCGCAGGCGACTCGGCAGCCATGCTCACCATCCAGGTGCTCGGGACCGGCACAGCCATCGCGGCGTGTGCGTGCGGCCACTGTAGCCCTCAAGACTTCCTCGGTAGATGCGTCATTGATAACCCCTCTTATCAATAACTGAACGTGAGCAAATTCAGGTTCATCTCTACGGTCATGGCACAACCGAACACGGAGAAAGGACCCGGACATGATCACTCCGCCGATGCCTGCGCGGAACAAGACTCACCGGCTGCGGAACTGGCTGATCGGGATCAGCGTGGCGGTCGTCGCGCTCATCAGCGGCCTGGTCGGCTGCGCGGCGATCCTGGGCAGCGCGGCCAACCAGGTCGCCAACCCGAACTCGGCCAGCAGTCAGCAGCCCGCGCCCGCCAGCGCGCCGGCCGGCACCGCCGGTACTCCCACGCATGCCGGCCCGGTGAACCTGCAGCTGGGCGACGCGGCTTCCATCAGCCAGGACGGGGCCGACGCCGCGACCATCACGCTGGATAAGCGGGTCGTCGCGACGCAAGCCGTCGATCAGTACTCCGACGGCCCGCAGAACGGCTACTTTGTCGCCGTCCACGTGACCGTGACCGGGTCGGCGGGCCTGTCCAGCGGGTTCGACGTCAACCCGCTGGACTTCTATGCGCTCAGCGGCAGCACCCACTACGACGAAGGCGGCGGCAACGCCTACGAAGGGCCAGACAGCTCTGCCGAGCTGAGCGTCGCCACCCTGAACGCCGGGGAAAAGGCCAGCGGGTGGCTGGTGTTCGACCTGCCCTCCCCGAACGGCGAGATCGTCTACGCCCCGAACCTGGACGGCCAGCCGCTGGCCTACTGGAAGTTCTGAGCACGCCGGCCGCCGGCGTTCAGGGGGCCGCCAGCGGCCGGCTCTCTCTCACGCTCACTCATTCGACAGTCCGCCCGGCCGGTCCGGGCACCAGTCACCGCAGGAGGCACCATGTCCGCGCCGCACCCCATCCCGCCCACCGACAGCTCGATCAGGGAATCTCATGATCAGCTCGTCACCTGCCCGCGCTGCGGTCAGCAGTTCCCGCTCACCGACGCCCTGGCCGAGGAACTGGCCGGCCACGTTCTGGCCGGCAAAGAGCCTGCGCTCCGGGAGCAGATCGCCAAGGACGTGCAGGCGCAGCACGCACACGACATCGAGGAATTGCAGAGCAGGCTCAGCGAGCAGGACATGGCCCTCCAGCAGGACTCCGAGGTGATCAAGAAGCTCCGGGGGACCGAGGTCGAGCTTCGCCAGGAACGGCGGAAGCTGGAGGATGACCGGGATGCCCTGCAGGCCGAGAAGGAGCGGATGCGCGACGAGATCCGCAAGCAGGAGCGGGACGAGGCCACGCGGAATAGCCAGGAGCGCTTCGGGGCAGAACTGCGCCAGAAGGACGAGGCGCACGCGGTGCAGATCCGCGAGCTGGAGGAGAAGCTCAACCGGGTGAATACCCAGCTCGATGAGGCACGGCGCAAAGGTGCCACCGGCTCGCGGCAGGAAGAGGGCTTCACCCGGCAGGACCTGTTCGCAGAGGAACTGCGGCGGCGCTTCCCCGCCGACGAGATCACGGTCACCCCGCGCGGGATGGCGGGCGCCGACGTCTCCCAGGCGGTGGGGCTCAGCGGCCGTGACTGCGGCGTAATCCTGTGGGAGTGCAAGCGCGCCGCGAGCTGGAGCGGGACCTGGATCGGCAAGCTCGCCGACGACGTCGCGAAGGCCGGCGCGAGTCTGGGCGTGATCGTCTCCGCGGAGCTGCCAGCAGGCATGGACAGCTCCGGGCTCGTCGACGGTATCTGGGTGACCGACTTCGTGCACGCCCCGACGCTCGCCGCCGGACTTCGCGAGGCGATCACCACCGCCTGGCGGCACAGGCTCGCCAGCGCCGGACGGGACGACGCGGCCACCAAGGTTTACGACTACATCGCCACCGGCGGCTTCGCCGACCGATACGCGGCAGCCGAGCGCGCGCTCGATGCTCAGCTTGAGACGCTGCGGAAGGAGAAGCGCTACTACGCTCAGTCCTG
>DATKRH010000284.1:0-10352 GCA_035532295.1 Streptosporangiaceae bacterium | reverse complement strand
CAGTGAGCGGAAGCGGAAGCATGACCTGCGGCAACGTCGCGCCGTTCACCATCGGGACCGGCGTGCTCGTGGTCGCCATCGTCGTGCTCGCGGTCGTGCGGATGTTCCGGCGCGGCGGTGAGCGGGCCACGGGATAGGCTGCCGCTCAGCCGCCAACCCCGCCCCGCCGCGACCCCATCGTGAGGATCCATGCTGTCCGACCTTGCGCTCCCCGAACTGCGCCAGTACCGGCCAGAGGTGCAGGAGCCCGCCGACTTCGACGATTTCTGGGCCAGCGAGCTGGCCGCCGCCCGGGCGCATGCGGCCGAGCCGACGTTCGCCCGGGCCGACAGCCGCGTGCGGCACGCGGACGTCTTCGACGTGACGTTCGCCGGTTACGGCGGCGAGCCGGTCCGGGCGTGGCTGCTCCTCCCGCATGAGCTCGCGCCCGGCGCCGCCCTGGTGGTCGAGTTCATCGGGTACGGCGGCGGCCGGGGCGACCCGTTCGACTGGCTGAACTGGAGCTGCGCGGGATACCCGCATCTGGTCATGGACACCCGCGGCCAGGGCGGCGGGTGGCGCGGCTCCGACACCCCCGACCTCAGCGACAACGGGGCGCCGAGCGCGCCCGGCTTCATGACCCGCGGGATCGCCGATCCGCGGACCTACTTCTACACGCGGCTGTTCATCGACGCGGCCCGCGCCACCGACGCCGCCCGCCGCCATCCGGCGACCGCGGAGCTGCCGCTGGTCACCACCGGCGGCAGCCAGGGCGGCGGCCTGTCGATCGCCGCGGCCCACCTCGGCGACGAGGTCGCGGCGGCCATGCCCGACGTGCCTTTCCTGGCTCACCCACGGCGGGCCGTCGATATCACCGACGCTCACCCCTACGAGGAGCTCGCCGAGTACTGCCGGGTGCACAGCGACCGGGTCGACCAGGTGTTCACGACCCTGTCCTACATCGACGTGGTGAACCACGCCAAGCGCGCGGCGGCCCCGGCGCTGTTCTCGGTCGGGCTGACCGACGTCGTCACCCCGCCGTCGACGATCTTCGCCGCGTTTCATCACTACGCCGGCCGCAAGGACATCGCCGTCTACCCCTTCAACGGCCACGAGGGCGGCGGGACCCGGCACTTCCGCGCCAAGCTCGATTTCCTGGCCTCGCTGGCCGCCGGCGACGGACCGCCGCGCGGGAGACTATGACCTGGCCTGATGCGCGCCGCAGCCCGGCACTGCTAGAGGCAGGCAATCTCTTCGGTGCGGCCTCAGCGGCTCACGAGGCTCAGGATGGCGGCGGCCAGGCACGCGGCGACCCACGCGGCGCCGGAGGGGCGCGAGCCGGTCAGCCGCCGGCCCGGGCCCGCCGGAGCAGCTCGCCGATGAGCTCGGCCTTGCCGTCGGTGTAGCCGTCGCGGTCGGACGTCAGCAGGTAGGCCAGGCGGCCCTTGAGCGCCGCGTACCGCGCCGCCTCATCGGGACGCCTGCGCAGGTAATCGCGCAGGTCGACATGGTCACGGTACGGCTTGCTGCCCGCGACGACGACATACAGGTGGTGGTAGGGCCCGTCGGCCGGCGGCGCGAGCGCGGCCCGCCCGGCGATGCCCTTCTCGCCCTGATGCCGCCAGCCGGCGGCCGTCAGCGCTTGCACCGCGGCCGTCACGTCGGCCCCACCGGGAACGACGACATCCATGTCGACGATGGGCTTGGCGGTCAGGCCCGGCACCGCCGTGCTGCCGACATGCTCGGTCACGTGCTCCACCGCGGCCAGCGCCGCGTCGACGCGAGCGCGCAACTGCTCGAACAGCTCCGGCCACCGCGGGTCATAGGGGACCACCTCAGCGGGGACGCGGGGGACGCGAACCTGCTGGAGCCGGTGCTGGGCGACCCTGCGGCCGGACCTCATTGGAATATCCGCCTCCTGGCCGAGCGGGCGATTGGCGCCACTTTACGGGTTACCGGCCGGCTGGTCCCAGCGCCCGAGAAGCAGGTAAGCGAAAGGTAATCAGCAGCCT
This sequence comes from Streptosporangiaceae bacterium, assembly GCA_035532295.1. GTDB lineage: Bacteria > Actinomycetota > Actinomycetes > Streptosporangiales > Streptosporangiaceae > DASUBV01. The sequence continues at coordinate 8,361 of DATKRH010000284.1, read as the reverse complement.
CCGGGCGGCAGCCAGCTTGGCAGGCGGCCTGCCAGCCATTATTGTCACTGTGTGTCAAATAACGGCGGGCTCAGGGCGGCAGCTTGCGCCGCGCTGCTCGACCTGACCGCTCGCGAGGAGGACAGCCGATGGCGAACAGGTGGTTCGAGACGGTGGCCGAGGCCCAGCGGCGCGCGAGAAAGCGGCTCCCCAAGCCGGTCTACGGGGCCCTGGTGGCCGGCTCCGAAAGAGGGCTGACCGCCCGGGATAACGTCCAGGCCTTCGCCGAGCTCGGGTTCGCGCCGCACGTGGCCGGGCTGTCGGCCAAGCGCGAACTGGCGACCACCGTACTGGGCCAGCCGGTCTCGCTGCCGGTGATCATCTCGCCGACCGGAGTGCAGGCCGTGCACCCGGACGGGGAGGTGGCCGTCGCCCGGGCGGCCGCGGCCAGGGGCACCGTCATGAGCCTGAGCTCGTTCGCGAGCAAGCCGATCGAGGAGGTCGTGGCGGCCAACCCGCAGACCTTCTTCCAGATGTACTGGGTGGGCACGCGCGACGTGCTCGCGCAGCGGATGGAGCGCGCCCGCAAGGCCGGCGCGGCCGGCCTGATCGTGACGCTGGACTGGTCGTTCTCCAACGGCCGGGACTGGGGCAGCCCGATCATCCCGGAGAAGATGGACCTGTCGGCGATGCTGCGCTTCGCCCCGCAGGTCGTCACGCGGCCCGGCTGGCTGTGGCAGTACATGCGCAACGGGTGGGTGCCCGATCTCACGACGCCCAACCTGGCCAAGCCGGGCGAGGCCGCGCCCACGTTCTTCAGCGCTTACGGTGAGTGGATGCAGACGCCGCTGCCCACCTGGGACGACGTGGCCTGGCTGCGGGAGCAGTGGGGCGGCCCGTTCATGCTCAAGGGCGTGACCCGCGTCGACGACGCCCGGCGGGCCGTCGAGGCGGGCGTCACCGCCATCTCGGTCTCCAACCACGGCGGCAACAACCTCGATGGCACCCCGGCCGCGATCCGGGTGCTGCCCGCGATCGCCGACGCGGTCGGCGACCAGGTGGAGGTGCTGCTCGACGGCGGCATCCGGCGCGGCGGCGACGTGGTGAAGGCGCTGGCGCTGGGCGCCCGGGCGGTCATGATCGGCCGCGCTTACCTGTGGGGCCTGGCGGCGAACGGCCAGGCCGGCGTGGAGAACGTGCTGGATATCATGCGCGGCGGGATCGACTCCGCGCTGCTGGGCCTCGGGCACTCCTGCGTGCAGGACCTGACCCGCGACGACGTCATCGTGCCGCCCGGCTTCCCCCGCGCCCTCGGGTGAGAGGGCTCGCCGCCCGGCCGCAGAGCTACTCGTCGCCCTGCCGCAGAGCTAGGTGACCCGTGGTTAGCGGGCCGGGGCTGGCGCTTGCTCGGGCGACTTCTCCAGGGCGCGCAGGAAGCTGGCGGCCCAGTAGGCGACGTCGTGCTCGCGGACCCGGCGGCGCATGGAGCGCATCCGGCGCCGGGCCTCGGCCGGGGACACCGCCGCCGCCCGGACGATGGTGTCCTTGAGGCCCTCGATGTCGTGCGGGTTCACCAGGAAGGCGCCGCTCAGCTCGTCGGCCGCCCCGGTGAACTCGCTCAGCACCAGTGCCCCGGTCTCGTCGGCGCGGCAGGCCACGTACTCCTTGGCCACCAGGTTCATCCCGTCCCGCAGCGACGTCACCAGCATCACGTCCGCGGCCAGGTACAGGGCCGCCATCTCTTCGCGCGGGTAGGACTGGTGCAGGTAGTGCACGGGCGGATTGCCCAGCTCGGCGTGCTTGCCGTTGATCCGGCCCACCGTTACCTCAACCTCATCTCGCAGCAGGCGGTACTGCTCGACGCGTTCGCGGCTGGGGCTGGCCACCAGCACCAGGACCGCCTCCGGCACGCCGAGGCGGCCTTCGTCCAGGACCTCGCCGTAGGCGGTGAGCCGGTGCAGGATTCCCTTGGTGTAATCGAGACGGTCGACGCCCAGCAGGACGAGGCTGGGCTGGCCCAGGGCCTCGCGGATCTCCCGCGCCCGCGCCCGGACGTCGTCGCGGCTGGCTAGTGCCTCGTAGGAGGCCGAGTCGATCGAGATGGGAAAGGCGGCCGCCCGGACTTCGCGGCTGCCGCCGCCGTCGCTCTCCCACTGATGCCGGGCCGGCCCGGGATGGTCGGCCACCGCGGGCACGGAGTCCGGTACCCGGACCCGGGATCCGCGGGTGGTCAGCCCGGCGGCCCGGCGGCAGGCACGCAGGAAGTTCGCGGTATCGCCCTGGCGCTGGAAGCCCAGCAGGTCCGCGCCCAGCAGCCCGGTGACGATCTGCCGCCGCCAGGGCAGCTGGGCGAAGATCTCGTAGCCGGGGAACGGGATGTGGTTGAAGAAGCCGATGCGCACGTCGGCGCGGAGCGCGCGCAGCATTCCGGGCACGAGCTGAAGCTGGTAGTCGTGCACCCAGACCGTGGCGCCGGGGGCCGCCTGCGCCGCCGCGGCCTGCGCGAAGCGCCGGTTGACCCGCACGTAGGCGTCCCACCATGGCCGGCGGAACTGCGGCGGCGCGATGACATCGTGATAGAGCGGCCACAGCGTGGCGTTGCAGAAGCCCTCGTAGAAGTCGCGCACCTCGGCGGCGGACAGGCCGACGCCGACCAGGTGCATGCCGCTGGAATCGAACGGCTCCGGCGCGTCCCCGGCGTCGCCGGGCCAGCCCACCCAGGCGCCGCCGGCCTCCCGGACTATCGGCTCCAGGGCGGCGACCAGCCCGCCGGGGCTCGCCCGCCACTCGGTCTCGCCATCGGGGCCCTCGGCGCGGTCCACGGGCAGCCGGCTGGCGACGACCACGAAGCTGTAGCCGCCGGCCTCCAGCGACCGCTCCAGCGGCTGCGCCAGCGGCTGCTCCCGCGCCTGGGCCGGTGCGGCGCCGCTGCGTTCATCAAGGGCCGTCGGGGCATCGGGCAGCGGGGCCGGCTGGCTCACAGGGACTGGAACCTCCTCATGGATGGCATCAAATGATCTTATCCCGCGACCATCGCGGCAGTTCAGCCGCGTATCCCGGCGGTTGTTTAGCTCTCGGCCGCCTCCAGTACAGCGGCCGGGCTGACGCCGGCGGCGGCCACGGCGCGCAGTCGGGCGGGGACGCTCCGAAACGGTCGCAGACACTCCGCAAACCATCCCCAGCCGGCCCCCCGGGTGGGTCTAGGGTTTCATCAGTCCGGGGTGGCGAGCGGGGTGGCGAGGAGGGTTCGTGGCGGCGGGTTCGTACGTACATCTGCATGTGCACACCGAGTACTCAATGCTGGATGGCGCCGCCAAGATAACCCCCCTGATGGCCGAGGCCGCCCGGCTCGGCATGCCCGCCGTGGGGATGACCGATCACGGCAACATGTTCGGCGCCTACGAGTTCTTCCAGCAGGGCAAGAAGGCCGGCGTCAAGCCGGTCATCGGCATCGAGGCGTACGTGGCCCCCGAGTCCCGGTTCCACAAGAAGCCGGTGTTCTGGGGCGAGAGCGGCCGCCGCGATGTCGACCCGGACGGCGAGGGCGGCGACGTCTCCGGTGGCGGCGCCTACACCCACATGACGATGCTCGCGGCCAGCGCGACGGGCCTGCGCAACCTGTTCCGGCTGTCGAGCCGGGCGTCGCTGGAGGGCTTCTACCGCAAGCCGCGGATGGACCGCGAGCTGATCTCCGAGCTCTCCGAGGGGATCATCGCGACCACCGGCTGCCCGTCAGGCGAGGTGCAGACCCGGCTGCGGCTGGGCCAGCCGGCCAAGGCGCTGGAGGCCGCGGCCACCTACCGGGACATCTTCGGCCAGGAGAACTTCTTCCTGGAGCTGATGGAGCACGGGCTGGCGATCGAGCGGTCGGTCCGGGCCGGCCTGCTGGACATCGGCAGGAAGCTCGGCCTGCGGCCGCTGGCGACCAACGACAGCCACTACGTCACCAAGGACCAGTCGGCGTCCCACGAGGTGCTGCTGTGCATCGGCACCGGCAAGACCCTCGACGACCCGAAGCGGTTCAAGCTCGACGGCGACGGCTACTACATCAAGAGCCCGGACGACATGCGCCAGATCTGGGATCAGCAGGTGCCGGGCGCCTGCGACAGCTCGCTGCTGATCGCCGAGCGGGTGCAGCCCTACGACGAGGTGTTCGCCCACGTCGACCGGATGCCGAAGTACCCCGTGCCCGAAGGCGAGTCGCAGTCGTCGTGGCTGCGCAAGGAAGTGGCCGACGGGGTGGCGCAGCGCTTCGGCGCCCGGCCCTCGCGCGAGGTCCTCGACCGCATCGAGTACGAGCTCGGCGTCATCGAGAAGATGGGGTTCCCGGCCTACTTCCTGGTGGTGGCCGACATCTGCCACTACGCCCGCCGCGCCAAGATCGGGCTGGGCCCCGGCCGCGGGTCGGCGACCGGGTCGATGGTGGCCTACGTGCTGGGCATCACCGACCTCGACCCGATCGAGCACTCGCTGATCTTCGAGCGGTTCCTCAACCCCGAGCGCATCACGATGCCCGACATCGACCTGGACTTCGACGAGCGCGGCCGGGGCGACATGATCCGTTATGTCACTGAGAAGTACGGCGACGACCGGGTCTGCCAGATCCTCACCTTCGGCACGATCAAGGCCAAGGCGGCGGTCAAGGACGCCTGCCGCGTCCTCGGCCTCCCCTACGCGCTCGGCGACAAGATCACCAAGGTGTTCCCCGCCGCGGTCATGGGCAAGGAGATCCCGCTGTCGGGGATCTTCGACCCCAGCCACGATCGCTACAGCGAGGCCGGCGAGCTGCGCGCCCTGTATGAGGAGGACGCCGAGGTCAAGAGGATCCTCGATACCGCCCGCGGGATCGAGGGACTGACCCGGGGCACCGGCGTGCACGCCGCCGGGGTCATCTTGTCGTCCGAGCCGCTCGCCGACGTGCTGCCCATTCACCGCCGCGAGGACGACGGCGCCATCATCACCGGGTTCCCCTTTGTCCAGTGCGAGGACATGGGCCTGCTCAAGATGGACTTCCTCGGGCTGCGGAACCTGACGGTGATCGCCGACGCGATCGCTAACGTCAGCGCGAACCGGGGCATCGACATCGAGCTGGACAAGCTCCCCCTGGACGACAAGCCCACCTACGAGCTGCTGGCCCGCGGCGACACGCTCGGCGTCTTCCAGCTCGACGGCGGCCCGATGCGCAGCCTGCTGAAGCTGATGTCGCCGACGGCCTTCGGTGACATCGCGGCCGTGCTGGCCCTGTACCGGCCGGGCCCGATGGCGGCCAACACCCACATCAACTACGCCGACCGCAAGAACGGCCGGCAGAAGGTCGAGCCGATCCACCCCGAGCTGGAGCAGGCGCTGGAGCCCATCCTCGGGGAGACCTATCACCTGGTCGTCTACCAGGAGCAGGTCATGGCGATCGCACAGCAGCTCGCCGGGTACTCCCTCGGCCGGGCCGACCTGCTGCGCCGGGCCATGGGCAAGAAGAAAAAGGAGGTCCTGGACGCGAACTGGGAGGAGTTCGCGGCCGGGATGAAGGCCAGCGGGTTCTCCGACCAGGCGACCAAGGCGGTCTGGGACGTCCTGGTCCCGTTCTCCGGATACGGGTTCAACAAGTCCCATACGGCCGGCTACGGCATGGTGTCGTACTGGACCGCCTACCTCAAGGCCAACTACCCGGCCGAGTACATGTCCGCGCTGCTGACCTCCGTCGGCGACGACAAGGACCGGATGGCGGTGTACCTGGCCCAGTGCCGCAAGCTCGGCATCAAGGTGCTGCCGCCGGACGTGAACGAGTCCCGGCTCGACTTCTCCCCCGTGGGCACCGACATCCGGTTCGGGCTCGGCGCGATCCGCAACGTCGGCGCGGCGGTCGTCAACTCGATCGTGTCGACCCGGCAGCGCAAGGGCAGCTACGCCTCGTTCGCGGACTTCCTCGATAAGTCCGAGATCGCCGTCTGCAACAAGCGGGTGGTCGAGTCCCTGATCCGGGCCGGCGCGTTCGACTCGCTCGGCCATACCCGCAAGTCGCTGTTCCTGGTCCAGGAGCAGGCCGTCGACGCGGTGATCGGCGTGAAGCGGCAGGAGGCGATCGGCCAGTTTGACCTGTTCGCCGCCGCCGCGCCCAGCGACGAGGCCGCGCAGCCGCGGATCGGCCTGGACTTCAAGCTCACCGCCGAGGAGTGGCCGCGCAAGCTGCTGCTGGCCCAGGAACGGGAGATGCTGGGCCTGTATGTCTCCGGTCACCCGCTGGACGGCGCCGAGCGCATCTTGCAGCGCAACCGCGACGCCGCCATCGCCGAGCTGCTGGCCTCGGGCCGCACCGAGGGCGACGCCCAGGTCGCGGGGATCATCGTGTCGGTAGACCGGCGGATCAACAAGAAGAGCGGCAACCCGTGGGCCATCGTCACCATCGAGGACCTCGACGCGTCCGTCGAGGTGCTGTTCTTCCCCAAGGTCTACGGCCAGTTCGCCGCCGAGCTCACCGAGGACGCCGCGGTCAGCGTCCGCGGCCGGATCAACGACCGGGACGGCACCGTCAGCATGTTCGCCCAGGACCTCGCGCTGCTGGACCTGGCCGCCATCCGGAACAACAGCGGGCCGCCAGTCGTCATCGCGCTGCACCACGACAAGATCACCGCCGAGCTCACCGCGGAGCTGAAGCACATCCTGACGGCCCACCCCGGCGGCACTCAGGTCATCCTCAAGCTGGAGCGCTCCGGCGGCGCGCCGCTGCTGATGGACCTGTGCGACTTCCCGATCCAGCCGAGCAGCAGCTTCATGGCCGACATCAAGAGCCTGCTGGGCGCCACGGCGGTCGCGGCGGCGTGACCGGGCCGCGTGCACGGGTCGCCTGGCTAGTGTCGCGGCGGCCCGTGTCAGGCAACGCTGCGGGGGTAAAGCAGATCTGATGGTTACCGAGATACGCGAGACCGAACGTAAGTACGAAGCCGACGCGGGGACGCTCGTGCCGGATCTGGCCGGCCTGCCGCAGGTGAGCGCGGAGTCGGACCCGGAGGTCTTCAGCCTGGAGGCCGAGTACTTCGACACCGATGACCTCCGGCTGCTCCGCGCCGGGATCACGCTGCGCCGCCGTCGCGGCGGCTCCGACGAGGGCTGGCACCTGAAGCTGCCCGCCGGGCCGGACTCACGTACGGAACTGCACCTGCCGCTGGGCCGAGGCCGCGCGGTGCCGGCCGAGCTGGCCCGGCTCGTTCGCGTGCATGCCCGCACCGCCGCGCTGGCGCCGGTCGCCCGGATCGCCACGGTCCGCCGGCAGCGGGTGCTGCTCGACGACGCCGGGACCTCCCTGGCCGAGGTGGTGGATGACGAGGTGTCGGCGCAGAGCATCGGCGAGGTCACCACCCTGACGCAATGGCGCGAGATCGAGGTGGAGCTCACCGGGGGCGGAAGGCGGCTGCTGCAGGCCGCCGACGAGCGGCTTCGCGAGGCCGGGCTGCGTCCGTCCGGCCGCTCCGCTAAACTCCAGCGGGCCCTGGCGGGGCGGCTCCCGGCCCCGGCCCGTCCGCCGCGGCTGACGCCCGGATCGCCGGCCGGCGAGGTCGTGCTGGCCTACCTGAGCGCTCACGCGGACGTCCTCAAGGCCGCCGACCCGGCGGTGCGCCGGGACGAGCCCGATTCCGTGCACCAGATGCGGGTGGCCAGCCGGCGGCTGCGCGCCGCCCTGCAGACGTTCGACACGATCCTGGACCCGGCGTCCACGACGCACCTGGTGCAGGAGCTTCGGTGGCTGGGCCAGGTGCTGGGCGCGGCGCGGGACGGCGAGGTGTTCGCGGCGAACATCGCGGCGTCGGTCGAGCAGCTCGCACCGGAACTCATGATCGGGCCCGTGCAGGCCAGCCTGGCCGAGCGCCTCGCGCCGCAGAACGCGGTCGCGCGCCGGACTGCGCTGCGGGCACTGGATTCCCGGCGTTACCTCGCGCTCCTCGACGAGCTGGACGGGCTGCTGGCGCAGCCGCCGCTGATGGCGACGGCCGCCCGCGGCGCGAAGGCCCTGCTCGCGCCGATCGCCCGGACTGACCGGCGGCTGCACAAGAGGATGCGCCGTGCGCAGCGACTGCCGGCCGGCCCGCCCCGGGACGCCGCCCTGCACGAGGCGCGGAAGGCGGCTAAGCGAGCCCGTTACGCCGCCGAGGTCATGGCGGCGGTCACCGGCCAGCAGGCCAGTCGTTTCGCCAAGCGGATGAAGAAGATGCAGTCGGTGCTCGGCGATCACCAGGACACGGTGGTGGCCCGCGCGGCGATCCGGGACCTGGGCCTGCGCGCGCACCTGGCCGGCGACAGCGCCTTCACGTACGGCCTGCTGTACGAGCGCGACGCCTGTGCCGCGCAGGAGCTGCAGCGGGAGGCGTGGCGGGCCTGGCAGCGAGCCTT
>DATKRH010000283.1:0-58058 GCA_035532295.1 Streptosporangiaceae bacterium | reverse complement strand
GCGGGCGGGCGGGGACGGGCGGCATAAACCGGCGGCGCACGTTCGGGGAGCGTATGTCCTGGGCGGCGTGATTTGAGGCGGCGTGTATTGAGGCGGAGCGAGGTGACAGGCATGCGGGCCGACGCACGGCGCAATCGCGCCCGGATTCTCGAGGTCGCCTTCGCGGCGTTCGCCGCCGACGGCCTGGCGGTACCGGTACATGAGATCGCCCGCCGGGCCGGCGTCGGCACGGGCACGGTCAGCCGCCATTTTCCGACGAAGGAGTCCCTGTTCGAGGCGATCATCCAGAACCGGGTCTCGCACATCCTGGGACAGGCTCGCGTGCTCGCCGAGCAGCGGGCGGGGGATCCCGGCGCGGCGTTCCGCTCGTTCTTCCTGGACATGGTCACCGAACTGGCCGTGGACCGAGGACTGGCGGACGCCCTGACCGGCGCCGGGGTCGACCTGGCGGCCGCCACGGCCAGCGCGGGACAGGAGATTACGGCCATGCTCGGGATGATGCTCGGCCGGGCACAGCAGGCGGGCGCGGTGCGCGGCGACGTCGAGGCCGCCGACGTGAAGGCGCTCATGATGGGCTGCCTGGGCGACGACGGCGAGCCCTCCGACGCGGCGCTGCGGCGCCGCGTCGACGTCATCTACGCCGGCCTGCGCGCCCGCTGACCCACCCCGCCCCGCAAAGCCCACCCTGCTGAGCCACTCCGCCCCGTGAAGCCCACCCCCCCTGTGAAGCCGACGCATCGAGGGGGCAATGTAACGGCACGCCGCGCCAGCGCTCCGGGGAAGGAAGCTTTCATGATCACTACCGTTTCTCTGCACATAGAGGCTGTCGGGTGACTCTGGACGGGTGGTGGCCTCAACGGTGAGAGCTAGTGCTGGCGGCGGCTGTTTTCTGGCTTGTGCTCCGGGGTTCGGGGTGGCTGCGGGGCTGGCGGGCGGTTTCCGGGCATGCTGGCGGCCCGGCTGCCTGTGGATTAGTTGCGGTTGCCGGGCTGCGGGCGGTTCTGGCGGCTGTTTTCCGGGCGGGTCAGGCGGCGGCGGGGGCCGGCGCTGCCGTGGCGGCGGTGCGGGCCTGGCGGGCGAGTCGCCTGCCGCGTGCGGTGATGGCCTTGAGGATGTTGTGGCTGGCGGCCCAGAGGGCGAGCTCGGCGTCGGCGTGGTCGCCGCGGTAGTTCAGGGTGCGGCCGAGGCGGCTGGTGAGCTGGGCGAAGACGGGCTCGATGGTGGCGGCGCGCTGCCGGCAGAGTTCTCTTCCCTCGAGGGTGTCGAGGCGGGCGGTCATGTCTTCCCAGCTGGGGAGCATGGTTTTGGGGGCGCGTCCGTCGGCGGAGCGCCCGGTCTGGCGGGCTTCGCGGGTGACGGCGATGTAGAGGAGGGCGGGGATGTCGAGGGTGAAGCTGGCGTCGCTGGCGTAGCCGGCGTCGAACAGGGCCTTGCGGATCTGACCGGTGATCCCGGCTTCGAGGAGGGTCTCGCGGGCCTTTTCCAGGAGGGGCGCCAGGGCGGCCACGTCGACGGGGCTGGGGTGGCGCAGGATGGCGAGGATGACCTGGGTTCTGGCGGTGGCGAGGGCCTGGACGTTGTGCAGCTGGCCGGAGCCGCCTTTCTTCAGGGGCATGACGCGGCTGGAGGGGTCGGCGATGTTCACTTTCGCGTCCGGGTCGCCGGCCGGCGCGGCGGCGGCCCCCCGGGCGGCCTGGTAGTCCGCGCGGGCTTTGGCCAGGGACTGCCGGGCGCGCTTGACCTGGCGGTCCTCGCTGATGTCGCGGATGGGGCGGGTGCCGGGGATCCGCCGGCCGGCGGCGGTCTCGCGGGCGCGGGCCTCCAGGCGGGCGGCGGCCGCGGTCTCCCATCTGGCGACGCCGGCCTCCTTCTTCTCCACCCGGGCGGCGAGCTCCGCGACCCTGGGCTGGAGTTCCCGCTGGTTCTTCTCGTCCTGCCGGGACTGGAGCTGCGCGCGGGCGGCCTTCCGCCGCTCCAGCGTCTGCTCCGCCCGCTTCGGCTTCTTCTCCCCTTTCTTCCCGCTGTCATCGCCGCTGCGGGGGCCGCCGCCGGCCGGGGCCGCCGGGCCCTCGCCGTCCAGCATGTCCTGCGCCCACTGCCGGAACCCGGCGTCGATCTGGGCTTCCAGCTCCGCGATCTGGGCGTCGAGCTGCGCGGCGGTCACGTTGGAGGCCATCGACGCGTTAGCCTTCAGCTTCGTGCCGTCCCCGGCGACCACCTCCAGGCTGACCAGGCCCTCCCGGGCGCACGCCTTCACCGACTCCGGCAGCAGCGCCAGCACCGCCTCCAGGTTCCGGCGGACGAACTCCGCGACCGTGGAATGATCCGGGTGCAGGCCCCCGCAGATGACCCGCGCGCCCACGTCGTCGAACGTGGCCATCTCGATCTCCCGCGACGACCGCCGGCCCCGGCAGTAGCTGTACAGCAGCAGCGTCGCCATCATCACCGGGGGATACGGCCGCCCGCCCTGCCCGTCAGCCCGGTACGAGGCCCCGAACCCGGACAGGTCCATCTCCCCGGCCAGCTCCAGCACCCGCCACGCCAGGTGCCCCGCCGGCAGCCACTCCCGCGGGTCCGCCGGCATCAGCATCACCTGATCCGGGGCCGCCCCGGACCTGAACTTCCGTCCCATGCAGTCATTATCAACCACATAGCACTAGAAAACAGGTGATATATAAATAAAGAATCACTAAATTCATATAAGCGACTTAGCGGAATCTGCTTGACGGGATCGCGGGGGAAGTCGCCCGACAGCCTCCATAGCGCAACAAAACGGTAGTGATCATGAGTGGCGCTGTTTCGGCGCAGCCCTAAACCCAGTCTCGGACGCCCACACCGGAGGGCCCGCGGCGCTGGGGGCGCCGGCGGCCCCGGGAGCGGGGGCCCAGGGGTGCTTGCGGCCCAGGGAGCTGGGCGCTAGGCGAGGGAGCGGGGCAGCACAGAGGGGGCGCTAGGCGAGGGAGCGGGGCAGCACACAGGGGGCGCTGGCGGCCCGGGAACAGGGGCGCTGGCGGCCCAGGGAACAGGGCAGCGCCAGGGGGCGCTAGGCGACCCGGGAGCGGGGGGCGCCCGGGGGGCACTGGCGCCTGGGGAACAGGACAGTGCCGGGGGCGCTAGGCGAGGCCGGGTAGCGGGGGGTCGCCGGCGGACCAGCGGACGAGGCGGACGGCCTTGCCGACCTCGGTGCGCGGGACCGACCCCGGCGGCAGCAGCCGGACGGCGACGCTGAGGCCGAGCGCGTCGCGAAGCCTGGACTCGATTCCGGTGACGGACGGGAGCTGGCGGGAGCCGCCCGTTAGGTATTCACAACAGGCCAGCAGGCGGGGCTGTGCGTCCCGTTCGTCGATGACCAGGAGGTAGTCCGAGGCGAGCGCCCGCTCGGCGAGCAGGACCCGCTCGATCTCGCTGGGGTAGACGTTGACCCCGCGGATGACCAGCATGTCGTCCTTGCGGCCGGTGATCCTGCTCATCTTGGCGAGGGTCCGGCCGCAGGGGCACGAGCCGCGGCGCAGGGTGGCGATGTCCCCGGTCCGGTAGCGCAGCAGGGGCAGGGCCTGCTTGGTGACGGTGGTGAACACCAGTTCGCCGGGCGTGCCGTCGGGAACGGGCTCGCCGGTAACCAGGTCGACCGCCTCGACGAGGAAGTGGTCCTCGTTGACGTGCAGGCCGTCGGCGGCGACCACGCACTCGGACGCGACGCCGGGCCCGATGACCTCCGACAGCCCGTAGATGTCCAGGGCGCGCAGGCCGAGCAGGTCCTCGATCCGGGAGCGCAGCGCCTCGGTCCACGGCTCGGCCCCGAAGATGCCGGCCCGCAGCTTCAGGCCCTGGCCCGGTCCGTGGCCGGCGGCGGCCAGCGCCTCGCCGAGCCGGATGGCGTAGGACGGCGTGCAGGTGAGGATGTCGGGCGCCAGGTCGGCGATGAGGGTGACCTGCCGGGCGGTCATGCCGCCGGAGGCCGGGACGACGGTGGCCCCGAGCTCGACCGCGCCCTGGTGAATGCCGATGCCGCCGGTGAACAGGCCGTAGCCGTAGGCGTTGTGCACGATGCTGGCGGGCGTCGCGCCGGCCGCGGCCAGCGCCCGCGCGCACATCCGCGCCCACAGCCGCAGGTCGTCGCGGGTGTAGGCGACCAGGGTCGGCCGGCCGCCGGTCCCGCTGGAGCCGTGCACGGCGACGACGTCCTCGCGGGGCACGGCCAGCAGGCCGAATGGATAGGCGTCCCACAGGTCGCGCTTGCCGGTCGCGGGCAGGCTGGGCAGGTCGGCCAGCGTGAGGTCGCCGCCGCCGGTCACGCCGGCCTCCCGGAGCCGGCCGCCCTGCAGGCCGCCGGCCGCCAGCAGCCGGTCGACGAGCGCGCGGAGCCGGTCCTGCTGCAGGGCCGTGAGCAGCTCGGCCGGCATGGACTCCCCAGCTGGGTCAAACACCATGGGCTCGAACCTGGCCGCGGTTACCTGTTCTGACATGGTCCCAACCTTCGCGACGGCGCTTACGATGTATCTCATGACCACTGTGCCGGACCGTTCCCGGGTGCGCCTGCCGGGTATCAGCTCACGTGCTTACGAGCACCCAGCCGACCGCTCCGCGCTCGTCGCGCTGCGGAAGCTCACGGGCTTCGACCTGATTCTCAAGAATCTCGCCGGGCTCTTCAACGACCGGTCGCTCCGGCTGATGTTCCTGGCCAGCTCCGTCCGGGCCTCCGAGGACCAGTTCCCCCACCTCTACCACGACATGCTGGACGGCTGCTACATCCTGGACCTGCCGAAGGTCCCGGAGCTGTTCATCAGCCAGAACCCGATGGTCAACGCGATGACGCTCGGCACCGACAAGCCGTTCATCGTGATCACGACGGGCATGGTGGACCTGTTCGACGAGGAAGAGATCCGGTTCATCATCGGGCACGAGCTGGGGCACGTGCTGTCGGGCCACTCGGTGTACCGGACGATGCTGTTTCACCTGGTCAACCTAGCTGCCCGGCTGTCGTTCATCCCGTTCGCCTGGATCGGCTTCAAGGCGGTGATCTGGGGCCTGGAGGAGTGGTACCGCAAGTCGGAGCTGTCCTGCGACCGGGCCGGGCTGCTGGCGGGCCAGGACGAGCAGGCGGCGCGGCGCGCGCTGATGAAGACCGCCGGCGGATCGCGGCTGTCGGAGCTCAGCCACGACGCGTTCCACGAGCAGGCCAAGGAGTACGACGCGGTCCCGGACGTGCGTGAGGGGCTGCTGAAGCTGCTGCAACTGCAGGGCGCCACGCACCCGTTCGCGGTGGTCCGCTTCGCCGAGCTGGACCGGTGGGCCAGCGACGGCGAGTACCGCGACATCCTGGCCGGGAACTACCCGCGCCGCGAGGACGACCCGGACACCTCGGTGGGTGAGGAGTTCCGGGCGGCGGCCAAGTCCTATCAGGAGTCCTGGAGCCGTAGCTCGGACCCGCTGATCGGCGCGGTGCGCGGCGTGGCGGAGACGGCGGTGGGGGCCGGCGAGCGGCTGTTCAACCGGTTCGGCGGCGGCCGGTCGCCGGGCGACGACTAACGCGGCTCTAGGCTTTCTCCGGGGTGAGGCTCTCCGGGGTGAGGCTCTCCGGGGTGAGGCGGGCCAGGACGGCGGGGATGGCGCCGACGTGGACCACGCCGACGCGCTGCGTGGCCCTGGTCAGCGCCACGTAGAGGTCGTTGCATCCGCGCGGCGAGTCGGCCAGCAGCTGCGCGGGCTCGGCGATCAGCACCGAGTCGAACTCCAGGCCCTTGGCCTGTGGGACGGTCAGCACGACCACCGGGCTGGTCAGGTCGGGATCGGCGCCGATCGCGGTCTCGGGCAGCGCGGCGGTGACGGCCCGCCCCAGCTCCGCTAGACGCCCGGGCGGCACGATAACGGCCAGCTTGCCATCGCCGCTCTCTCCGGCCAGCCGGACGGCGGCCCGCGCGACGGCGCCGGCGAGGCCGGCCTCGTCGGTCTCCAGCCGCCACGGAGCGATGCCGGCCGTGCGAACCGAGCGCGGCACCTCGAGCCCGGGGTCGATCGCGGCCAGCACGTCGGCGGCCACGTCCATGATCTCGGCGGGCGCGCGGTAGTTGATGGTCAGCCCCGCCAGGCGCCACCGGTCCCCCACGTACCGGCCGAGCGCCTGGTCCCACGTCTGCAGGCCGGCCAGGTCGCCGGTCTGCGCCACGTCGCCGACGATCGTCATGGACTTCACGGGCACCCGGCGCATCAGCATGCGCCAGGCCATCTCCGAGAGCTCCTGCGCCTCGTCCACGATCACGTGCCCGAACGCCCAGGTCCGGTCGGCCGCCGCCCGCTCGGCCGGCGTGAGGTTCTCCTCATCCTCGTAACGGGCCGCGAGCGCGCTGGCGTTGACGACGTCGGCGCCCATGAGCACCTCCGGGTCGTCGTCGTCATCGCGGCCGATGATGTCGAGCACGCCCTGGGCGTAGGCCTCCTGCAGGCGGCGGCGCCGGTCCCGCTCGGCCGCGGCCGCCCGCTCGTCCTCGCCCAGGAGCTCGGCGGCCTCGTCGAGCAGCGGCACGTCGGCCGGAGTCCAGTCCGCGCGCGGCTCGCGCAGCAGCGCGTCGCGCTCCGCGGCGGTCAGACCGGGCGCCGCCGCGGCCAGGCGGCGCCTGGAGGCCAGCAGGCCGGCGATCAGCTGCTGCGGCGTCAGCACGGGCCACAGCCGGTCGATGGCGGCCCGCACGGCCGGGTCGCCGCGCAGCTCGCGGCGCAGCTCGCCGATGTCCTGCGCGTCGAGCAGGTTCGGGCCGCCGAGCACGTTGTGGCCGAGCTTGTCGGTGGCCTGGGCGGTCAGCAAGTTGATCATCTCGCGGGCGAAGATCGCCCGGGCCTGGTTGTGCGGGCGGCGCGACCGGCGGGCTCGCTCGCGCGCCTCCGCGACCGCCTTGCTGGTCAGCACGAACGGCTGGTGATCGACCATGATCTCGGTCGGCTGGCGGGGGGCCTGCTGCCGGTCCCGGATGGCCGCGGCCACGACCCTGGTCATGCTGAGCCGGCCCTTGATCTCGGCGGTCCGCGGCGGCTCGGCGCCGGTCGCGCTGATGCCGGGATACAGGTCGCCGATGGTGGACAGCAGGACGCTGGTCTCACCGAGCGAGGGCAGCACCTGCCCGATGTAACGCAGGAAGGTGGCGTTCGGGCCGACCACGAGCACGCCGCGCTTCTCCAGCTGGCGGCGGTAGGTGTAGAGCAGGTAGGCGGCGCGGTGCAGGGCCACGGCGGTCTTCCCGGTGCCGGGGCCGCCCTGGACCACGAGCACTCCGTCCATGCGCGAGCGGATGATGTGATCCTGCTCGGCCTGGATGGTCTCGACGATGTCGGACATGCTGCCGGTCCGGGTCGCGTTGAGCGCGGCCAGCAGCGCCGACTCGCCGGTGAGTCCCTCGTGCCGGGACGGGTCGGCGGCGCTCAGGTCGAGGACCTCGTCGTCGAGGCTGATCAGCTTCCGGTCGCGGGTCTTGATGTGCCGGCGCACCCGCACGTCGCCGGGGTTGGCCGCGGTGGCGAGATAGAACGGCCGGGCTGCGTCGGCCCGCCAGTCCATGAGGAGCTGCTCGTAGTCGTCGGTGTCGGCATGAATTCCGATCCGCCCGATGTAACGCAGCTCGCCCTCGTTGAATTCGAGCCGCCCGAAGCACAGGCCGTGCCCGGCGGCGTCCAGCTGAGCGAGCCGCTGCCGGTAGGTGGCGCTGAACACGTCGCGCTCGGTCCTGGCCTGCGGCGTCCCGCCGACCTGCCGCAGCACGCCCGCCAGCCGGGCCGCGGCCTGATCCCGGAGATGGTCGAGCCGACCATAGAGCACAGAAAGGTATTCCTGCTCGCGATCAGTTTCCTCGTTTGACAACCGGGCCCCTTTCCCGATAAAATGAAGCGTCAAAGCTGAGTGACGACTTCTTTTGTGGTTTAGTGCGCTACCAAATGTAGCGCGCTTTTTTTATTTGCCCGCGCCGCGGGCGTAACTCCCGGCCCGCTGGGGGCCGTCAGCCGACCCGCCGGTCGGTGCCGCGCGGGCCGAAGCCGCGGCCGATCGACACGCTCGGATCCCAGTCGAAGACCACGGCGTTGTCCTCCGGGCCGATCAGGACCTCGGCCCCGGCCTCCGCGCCGGCCTGGTCGAGCGCCTCCTCGATCCCCAGCTTGGCCAGCCGGTCGGCCAGGTAGCCAACGGCCTCGTCGTTGCTGAAATCGGTCTGCAGGATCCACCTCAGGGGCTTCTGGCCGCGGACCGCGAAGCTGTTGTCGCCGGTCCGGACGACCTCGAAGTCGGGCCCGGCGGCCGGCTGGGGCCGCAGGACCAGTCGGGTGGGCTGCGGCGGCGGCGCGGCCGCGCGCTCGGCGGCGATGACGGCCGCCATGGTGAACGCGAGGTCGCGCAGGCCCTCCCTGGTCGCCGCCGATACCTGGCACACGGTCAGGCCGCGGGCCTGCAGTTCGGGCGCGACCATGTCCGCGAGCTCACGGGCGGCTGGCACGTCCACCTTGTTCAGGACGACGATCCTGGGCCGCGACGACATGTCGGCGCCGGTCTCCCGCTGGTAGGCGGCCAGTTCGGCCTCGAGGACGTCCAGGTCGCTGATCGGGTCGCGGCCCGGCTCCTCGGTGGCACAGTCCAGGACGTGCACGAAGACGGTGCAGCGCTCAACGTGGCGCAGGAAGTCCAGGCCCAGGCCCTTGCCCTGGCTGGCGCCGGGAATCAGCCCGGGTACGTCGGCGACGACGAACTGCACCTCGCCGGCCTCCACGACGCCCAGATGCGGGATCAGCGTCGTGAAGGGGTAGTTGGCTATCTTCGGCCGGGCCGCGGACATGGCGGCGATCAGCGAGGACTTCCCGGCGTTCGGGAAGCCGACCAGGCCGGCGTCGGCGACCGTCTTCAGCTCGAGGATGAGCAGTTGCTCGGCACCGGGCTCACCGCGCAGCGCGAAGCCGGGCGCCTTCCGCTTAGACGACGCCAGGGCGGCGTTCCCCAGGCCGCCGCGGCCCCCGGTGACGGCCACGAACCTGGTTCCGGCGCCGGTCAGGTCGGCCAGCACCGTGCCGTCCGCGGTCTTGACCACGGTCCCGTCGGGCACCCGCAGCACCAGGTCGCTGCCCTCGGCGCCATTGCGGTGGTTGCCGGAGCCCGGCGTCCCGTTGCCGGCCCGGCGGACCGGGCGGCGGTGGAAGTCCAGCAGGGTGACCGCGCTGGGATCGACATCGAGGATGACGTCCCCGCCGCGACCGCCGTTCCCCCCGTTGGGGCCGCCGAGCGGCTTGAACTTCTCCCGGTGAATGGAGGCGCAGCCGTGCCCGCCGTCGCCGGCGTGCACCCGCACCTCGGCCTGGTCGGCGAACTCCGCCACGACGATTCTCCCTTTTTTCCGTTGCTGGCGTCCGCATGCGCGGAGGGGCGGGCCGTCACCGGCCCGCCCCTCCGGGTGCTGCTGGCGCTGCTGCCGCAGGCGGGCCTCAGCCGACCTGCGCCGGCTCTGGCTGCGTCGCCGGCGATTTCGCCGGAACCACGCTGACGGCCCGGCGGCCCCGCCGGGTCCCGAACTCGACCTTGCCGCTGACGAGGGCGAACAGCGTGTCGTCCCCGCCCCGGCCGACGCCGACGCCCGGGTGGAAGTGAGTGCCGTGCTGGCGCACGATGATCTCGCCCGCCCCGACCTGCTCACCGCCGAACCGCTTGACGCCGAGCCGCTGCGCGTTGGAGTCGCGACCGTTGCGGCTGGACGAGGCGCCCTTCTTGTGTGCCATCTCAGTCCTTCCCGGAGCTGGCGCCGGCCTTGCTGGCGCTAGCCTTGCTGGAACTCGCCTTGCTGCCGCTGCCCTGACCGTCGCTGATGCCGGTGATCCGCACCTGCGTGTACTTCTGACGGTGGCCCAGCCGACGCCGGTAGCCGGTCTTGTTCTTGTAGAGCACCATGTTGATCTTGGGGCCGCTGGCGGCACCCACGATCTCCGCGGTGACCTCGTAACGGCCGAGAGCCGCCGGGTCGCTGACCACGTTGTCGTCGTCAACGACCAGCACGGCGGGCAGCGTCACGCTGGATCCGACATCGCCGGCGAGCTTGTCAACGGTCAGGACGTCGTCTACCGACGCCTTCTCCTGCCTGCCGCCACAGCGCACGATCGCGTACACAGAGAACTCTCTCCCTTGCGCCAGCCCCGCCGCCAGATCCGGGCTGCCACTCAGCGTCGCTGTGGCAGCAAACGCTGTGTGGCAGCGAACTCTGTGGTGCAGCAAATCTGTGGCAGGGGGCCTGTCTAAGTCGCGCACCGCCCATCCGGCCAACGTGCGACCGGATCCATCCCATGCGCCGACGACAAAGGATATCAGACTGCGCGGGCCGCGGCGGGCGGCCGAACCAGCCGACCGGCCGCCCGCAAACGCGGCCCCCTGCAGCTAGCTAACCTCTGCCAGCTTGATATTTCCAGTCTATTAACTCATTTCCGGCCTGTTAACCCGCCGGAGTGGTCGTTCCAGCGTCCCCGACGAGCGCCGGGTCGGCTCCGGCGTCCTGCGTATCCTCGGGTCCCGGCTGCTGACGGGGCCGGCGACGACGCCGACTGGCCGCCGCGGCGGGAGCCGCGCCGTCATCGGCGGGCTCGCCG
Source organism: Streptosporangiaceae bacterium (assembly GCA_035532295.1). Taxonomy (GTDB): domain Bacteria; phylum Actinomycetota; class Actinomycetes; order Streptosporangiales; family Streptosporangiaceae; genus DASUBV01. The sequence continues at coordinate 47,456 of DATKRH010000283.1, read as the reverse complement.
CTCTCGGCCGGGAGGGCTCCATTGTCGTGCACGGCACTGATGTCCTGTGCGGCACTGGCGTCCTGTGCGGCACTGGCGTCGTGGCCGGCGCTGACGTCCTGTGCGGCACTAGCCTGCGCCGGGCTCTCCGAGGTCAGGCTGACCTGGACCGGGATGTCTTGTTCCGCCGGGCCCGCGCTCCGGACGGCGCGGCCGCGGCCACCTCGGCCCGAGCGACGCGCGGGTGCCGTGCCATCGGCGGGCACCGCAGTATCGGCGGGCACCGCGGCATCGGCGGGCTGTGCGGTACCAGCCGATGCTGTGCCGCCGACCAGGACCGCGGTCGCGGCACTGGCGGTGAGCACGCCGCCCGCGCCGTCCCGGCCCGATCCGCCGCGGGATCCATCGCCCTTGGCCTGCTTGCCACCCCGGGACCCGCGACCGCCCCTGGCCTTGCCGTCTTCCCGGCCGTGGCCATCGTCGTCGCCGCGACCGAGACCGGGACCGGGGGTGTGGTCCACCGGCTCCATCGAGAGGATCACGCCCCGGCCGTTGCAGCACTCGCAGGTCACGGAGAACGCCTCCAGCAGCCCAGACCCGACCCGCTTGCGCGTCATCTGCACCAGGCCGAGCGAGGTCACCTCGGCCACCTGATGCTTGGTCCGGTCCCGGGCCAGGCATTCCAGCAGCCGCCGCAGCACGAGCTCGCGGTTGCTCTCCAGCACCATGTCGATGAAGTCGATCACGATGATCCCGCCGACGTCGCGCAGCCGCAACTGGCGGACGATCTCCTCGGCGGCCTCGAGGTTGTTGCGAGTGACGGTCTGTTCCAGGTTGCCGCCCTGGCCTGTGAACTTGCCGGTGTTGACGTCGATGACCGTCATGGCCTCGGTGTTGTCAATGACCAGGGAGCCGCCGCTGGGCAGCCAGACCTTGCGTTCCAGGGCCTTGGCCAGCTGCTCGTCGATGCGATGGGCGGCAAAGACGTCCTTGTCGTCCTCCCAGCGCTCCATCCGCTCGGCCAGATGCGGCGCCACGTAACGGACATACTCGTCCACCATGTCCCACTCGCCGTCGCTGGCGATGACGAGCTGGCCGAAGTCCTCGTTAAAGATGTCCCGGACGACCCTGATCGTCAGGTCTGGCTCGCTATAGAGGAGATCGGGCGCCGTCGCCGTCTTGGCCTTGCGCTCGATGGCCTCCCACTGCGCGGCCAGCCTGGACACATCGCGAGAGAGTTCCTCCTCCGAGGCTCCCTCGGCGGCGGTGCGGACGATGACGCCCGCTCCCTCGGGCATGACCTGCTTGAGAATCTGCTTGAGGCGGGCCCGCTCGGTATCGGGGAGCTTGCGGCTGATCCCGGTCATGCTGGCGCCGGGCACGTAGACCAGGTACCGGCCCGGCAGGCTGACCTGGCTGGTCAGCCGGGCGCCCTTGTGCCCGATCGGGTCCTTGGTGACCTGCACCAGGATGGGCTGGCCGGACTTGAGCGCGGACTCGATGCGCTTGGACTCGCCCTCCAGGCCGCTGGCGTCGAAGTTAACCTCGCCCGCGTACAGGACGGCGTTGCGGCCCTTGCCGATGTCGACGAACGCCGCCTCCATCGAGGGCAGCACGTTCTGCACCTTGCCGAGGTAGACGTTGCCGACGTAGGACTGGTGGCTGGCCTTGTCGACGTAGTGCTCGACGAGGACGCCGTCCTCCAGCACCGCGATCTGGGTCCGGTCCCCGCGCTGGCGGACCACCATGAGCCGCTGCACCGCCTCACGGCGGGCGAGGAACTCGGACTCGGTGATGATCGGCGGGCGGCGGCGCCCCGTCTCACGCCCCTCGCGCCGGCGCTGCCGCTTGGCCTCCAGCCGAGTCGATCCCCGGACCCCCCGGACGTCGGTGACATCGGTCACCGGGGCCGCGGCCCTGGCGGGGCGCACATGCACGACGGTGTTGGCCGGCTCGTCGGGCGTCACGTCGCCGTTATCGCCCCCTGCGCCGCTCCGGCGCCTGCGCCTGCGGCGCCGGGGGCCCGTGCCGGACCCGTCGTCGCCCTCGGCGCCGTCCGCCGCCTGGCCGGGTCCGCCGTCAGTGGTCTCGCGGGCCTCGGCCTGCTGGTCGGCGGCCTCGACGGCACCGTCGGCCGCCTCGTCTGCCCCGCCGCGGCCCTTGCCGTGTCCCCGGCCGCCCCGGCGCCGGCGCCGGGGGCCGGTCTCGCCGTCCTCATCTGGCTCGCCGCCGGCGTGGGCCAGCCTGTCATCACCGGGCCTGTCACCGGTGGCGTCCGCGACGGGCTCGTCGGCCTCAGCCGCGTCCTTGCGCCGCCTGCTCGTGCCGCCGGCGGGCGGACTCGCCGCGCCGATGGCCGGCGGCTGGAAGATCACCACGGGCGGCTGGAACGTGGCCGCCGGCACCGCCGGGGCCGCAACCGACGCGGCTGCCGTGCCGCCGTCGGCCGACTCGCCGCCGCCGTCACGCTGACCGGCGCTCCCCGACGGGCTGGCGCCGCTCGCTGGGCTGGCGCCGCCTGGCTGGCTCGCGCTGTCCGGCTGGCTGGCGCCGGCTGCCGGGCTCGCGCTGGCTGCCGGGCTGACGCTGGCCGACTGGTCGGAGCCCGCCGCGCTGGCGGCTCCGGCGGGCTGACGCGTCCGACGCCGCTTGGGCGGCGGCGCGTCTCCTGCCGTTTCCGGTCCAGTCGCCGACGCCTGGGCCTCCGGTGACTGGGCCTCCGGTGACTGGGCCTCGGCTGGTGACCGGGCCGTCGTCGACCTGGCCCGGCCGCGGCCGCGACCAGTCCCGGTGGCGCCGACACCGGCGGGTGCGTCAGAACCACCGGCGGCGGCTAGGCCAGGTCCGGCGTCGCCGGACTGACTGGCCTGACCGGCCTGTGCAGCCTGGCCGGCAGGCGGTCCAGCCGCCGGGCCGGCATCGGCATCGGGCGGCCCCGCCGGGCGGCTCACCGCACGGCGAGCCCTGCCCAGCAGCTTGCGGCCCTGGCCTCCATTTTCCTCACCAGCCTCGGCCGGTCCGTCAGTTACTTCCTTGCTCTGTCGCTCGATCTCGAGCATGCGGGCGATCTCTCCCGTCAGGCTCCCGGGCGCTGTCGGCCATCGCTGACCGCTCCGCGCCACGCGGGAGCTGTTCGTACGCGCTCTCTGGTGCGGCGCACGTCAATCCGGCGCTTCCCGCATCCAGGCGCGTTGCCTTTTCCTGTCCCTGGTCAGCGCTCCAGCCGTGCTGCTGGGGCACGCTCGCCGCGGGTCCGGCCGGCACTTCGGGCCCTGACGGCCCGGAAGGCTCAGCCAGCCCGGAAGCTCCGGGCCTACTAGCCCCAACGGCGGTGCTTGCCCCAACGGCGGTGCTTGCCTCCAGCGCAACCGGCCCCTGCGCCAGCCGCGTCACCAGCGGTGGTGACGACGGCGCGAGAGCCGACATACGGCGGAGCGCAACCAGGATGTCATCGGGTCGGACGGCAGGTGTCATGTGCCGAACAACCATTCGAAGTATCGCACACCCGGCGCCCCGCTCCTGCGCGGCACGCCGGTCTAGCTCCATCGACAGCACGGCGGCACGGGTGTCGAGCCGCCGAACTCCCTTACTCGTCAGGCGATCCACCGCCGCGGTGTCCGCGGCGAGGAACTCCTGCACTGCCCGGTCCGCGTCCGCTGGCGCGACACCGGGCAGGACAACCTGCCAGTGCGAGGCCTCCAGCCGTAGCGCTTCCGGCGCCACGGCCAGGTCCGTCACCTCGATCACGTCGATCCCCACTGGCAGTGCTGCGTCCAGCCGGTCTCGCACGTCCTTCGGATCGCAGCTCCCCGTGAGGGAGATCTCCAGGTACTCGGCCTCGCTGGACGCGCAAGTCGGCGCCCCGCCCGAGTACGAGATCTTGGGATGCGGTGAGAAGCCAGCGGAATAAGCGACCGGCAGCCCGGCCTTCCGCACTCCCCGTTCAATCGCACGCGCGATGTCCCTGTGGCTCGCAAAACGCATCCTGCTACGTTTAGCGTACCTGATGCTCAGCCGCTGAACCGCTGGTGGCGGTGGCGGTGAGGTGGGCATCGGGCGGGCCGCCACTAGGCTCGCCCGCCATCGCCGGGAGCCTGGGCCGACGGGGTGCCGACGACGGCCAGCGGCAGCAGTCGCTGCCCGGTCGGGCCGGTCTCGATCTGGGTGTCCATCGCCGGGCACACCCCGCACTCGAAGCACGGCGTCCACCGGCAGTCGTCCACCTCGGCGGGCTCCGGGTCAATCGCGGCCATCCAGTCCTGCCACAGCCAGTCCCGGTCCAGGCCGGCGTCCAGGTGATCCCACGGCAGCACCTCGCCGTAGGGCCGCTCCCTGGTCGTGTACCAGGCCAGGTCCACGTCGTCGGCGGCCAGTGCGACCGCCGCGCAGCGCTCCCACCGCTCGAACGAGAAGTTCTCGCTCCAGCCGTCGAACCTCGCGCCGTCCTCCCAGGCCCGGCGGATCACCTTGGCGACCCGCCGGTCGCCGCGCGAGAGCAGCCCCTCCACCATCGACGGCTTGCCGTCGTGATAGCGGAAGCCGATCGCCCGGCTGTAGGCTCGGTCGGCGCGCAGCGCGTCGCCGAGGGCCCGCAGCCGGGCATCCACGACCTTGTCATCGCACTGCGCCGCCCACTGGAACGGCGTGTGCGGCTTGGGCACGAAACCGCCGATCGAGACCGTGCAGCGGATGTCCTTGCGGCCGCTGACGGCCCGGCCCGCCTCGATGACCCGCCGCGCGACCCGCGCGATCGCCACGACGTCCTCATCGGTCTCGGTGGGCAGGCCGCACATGAAGTAGAGCTTCACCTGCCGCCAGCCGTTGGCATAGGCCGTGCTGACGGTCTTGATCAGGTCTTCCTCGGTGACCATCTTGTTGATCACCTTGCGGATCCGGTCGGTGCCGCCCTCAGGGGCGAAGGTGAGTCCCGAGCGGCGTCCGTTACGGCTGAGCTCGTTGGCCAGCGTGACGTTGAACGCGTCCACTCGGGTCGATGGCAGGGACAGGCTGGTGTTCGTGCCCTCGTAGCGGTCGGCCAGGTCAATGGCGATCTCGTTGATCTCGCTGTGATCCGCGCTGGACAGCGAGAGCAGGCCGACCTCGCCCAGGCCGCTGGCCTGCAGGCCCCTCTCGACCATGTCGCCGATGGCCGTGATCGAGCGCTCGCGGACCGGCCGGGTGATCATGCCGGCCTGGCAGAACCGGCAGCCCCTCGTGCAGCCGCGGAAGATCTCCACGCTGAACCGCTCGTGCACGGACTCCGCGATCGGCACCACCGGCTTGGCCGGGTACTGCCAGGAGTCCAGGTCCATAACGGTGTGCTTGGCCACGCCGCGCGGCACGCCCGGCCGGTTCGGCATGACCTTGCCGATCGCACCGCCAGGCAGGTACTCGACGTCGTAGAAGCGCGGCACGTAGACGCCGCCGGCCGTGGCGAGCCGCAGGAGCAGGCCCTCGCGGCCGCCGGGGCGCCCGGCCTGCTTCCAGTCCCTGATCAGGTCGGTGATGGTCAGCACCGCCTGCTCACCGTCACCGAGCACGGCGCCGTCGATGAACTCCGCGATCGGCTCCGGGTTGAAGGCCGCGTGCCCCCCGGCCAGCACGATCGGGTCCTCTGGCCCGCGGTCGGCCGCCGACAGCGGGATCCCGGCCAGGTCCAGCGCGCTCAGCAGGTTCGTGTAGCACAGCTCGGTCGCGAAGCTCACGCCCAGCACGTCGAAGGCCCGGACCGGGCGGTGCCCGTCCACGGTGAACTGGGGAACCCCGTGCTCGCGCATGAGCGCCTCGAGGTCGCGCCAGACGCTGTACGTGCGCTCGGCCAGCACGTCGTCGCGCTCGTTCAGGACCTCGTACAGGATCTGGATGCCCTGGTTCGGCACGCCCACCTCGTAGGCGTCCGGGTACATCAGCGCCCAGCGGACCGCCGCGCGGTCCCAGTCCTTCACCACCGAGTTGAGCTCGCCGCCCACGTACTGAATGGGCTTGCGGACCAGCGGGAGCAGCGGCTCCAGGTCGGGGTAGACAGAGGGCACGGGCATCTTTACAGACTACCGACGGTCAGCCACACCTGCGCAGCCACGTCGCTGGCCCGCCGGGAGCCTGATCCTCGCTCAATGCGATACGGGGCTGCTACCGTGGCCAACCGCCCAGCGCCGCAGCGCATTCCGGCGCCTGGCCGGGGCGACGCTCGGGCCATCGGGGAGGTTCGGTGCAGGTCGATCCGTACATAGTGCTGGGGAGCGCTATCGTCGGGCTGCTGGTCGGGCTGACGGGCGCGGGCGGCGGGGCGCTGATGACCCCCATGCTGATCCTGCTGTTCGGCATCAAGCCGTCGACGGCTATCTCCAGCGACCTGGTCGCCGCGGTCCTGATGCGCCCGGTCGGGGCGGTGGTGCACCTGCGCAGGGGCACCGTCAACCTCCGGCTGGTGGGCTGGCTGGTGCTCGGCTCGGTGCCGATGGCCCTGGTCGGCTCCTACCTGCTGAAACTGCTGGGCAGCGGCTCCACGGCCCAGGACCGGATCGAGCAGATCCTCGGCGTGGCCCTGCTGGTCGGGGCCGCCGCGATGGTCCTGCGCTACGTCCTGGACTGGCGCAGCGGCCAGCAGCGGCTGGCCGGCGTCGGCGAGATCGCCACCAGGCCCGCGCTGACGGTGGCGACCGGCATGATCGGCGGGGTCATCGTGGGGATGACCTCGGTCGGCTCGGGATCGCTGATGATCGTGCTGCTGCTGTTCCTCTATCCCGCGATCGGCGCCGGCCAGCTGGTGGGGACCGACCTCACGCAGGCCGTGCCGCTGACGCTCGCCGCGGCGCTGGGGGCGCTGCTGTTCGGCCATGTCCAGTTCGCGGTCACGACCTCGATCGTGATCGGCAGTGTCCCGGCGGTGCTGATCGGGTCGTTCCTGTCGTCGCGGGCGCCTGACCGGTACATCAGGCCGATCATCACGTTCGCGATCTTCGCCTCCGGCCTGAAGTACGTGGGCGTCGCCACCACGACGCTGGGCTGGATCCTGTGCGCCGTCCTGCTGGCGGCGGGGGTGGCCTGGCTGGCCGTGGCCCGCCCCTGGCGCAACGGCCAGCCCCGCGTCCCGGTGCCGGTGCCGGTGCCGGTCATTGCCCCGCCCGCGGACCCGTCCGGGGGCCACGGCCAGCCCGCCGCGACCGCACCGGCCCCAGAAGCCACCCTGGCCCCGCCAGCCCCCGACACTCTGCCCTGAACGCGCCCGGGGCTCGCTGGGGCTCGCTGGGGCGCCCGGGGCTCGCGGGCGGCTCGCGAGGGCTCGCGGGGCTAGCTGAAGACGGTGCGGTGGCGGTAGACCGCCTGGAGCGCGCCGATGGCGATCATGTCGGCGAAGATGGCCGAGCCTCCGTAGGAGACGAACGGCAGCGGCAGGCCCGTCACCGGCATGATGCCCATCGTCATCCCGATGTTGACGAAGGACTGCACGCCGAACCAGATCGCGACGCCGACCGCGACGAGCATGCCGAACTGGTCGTCGGCCCGGGCGGCGATGCGCAGGGCGCGCAGCAGCACGATCGCGAGCAGCACGATGATGACGGCGCACCCGGCGAACCCGAGCTCCTCGCCCGCCACCGCGAAGATGAAGTCCGTGTGCTGCTCGGGCACGAAGTTGCCGGCCACCAGCTGCCCGTGGAACAGGCCCTGGCCGGTCAGGCCGCCCGAGCCGATCGCGATCTTCGCCTGGGCCGCGCTGTAGCCCGTGCCCCGCGGATCGGCCGACGGATGCAAGAACGCGGTCAGGCGGCTGACCTGGTACGACTTGAGCAGGTGCAGGTTGATCACCGCGACCAGGGCGAGGGTCCCGGCAGCCACGAGCGCGGCCAGCCAGTACAGCCGGATGCCCGACAGCGCGATCAGCCCGACGATGAGCGCCAGCATGAGGATCACCACGCCGAGGTCCGGCTCCGCCGCGACCAGGCCGATGGGGACGGCGGCGACGGCCAGCGCGACCCCCACGGCGCGCAGCGCAGGGCGCCGATCGCTGTGCCGCAACTCCCCGACGAGCATGGCCGTCATCAAGATAAGGGACAGCTTGGCGTACTCCGACGGCTCGATCTGGAAGCCGCCGGGCAGCGAGATCCAGGAGTGCGCGCCGTTCACGATGCTGCCCAGCGGGGTCAGCACCACCAGCAGCCCGAGGCAGGACAGGCCGTAGACGATCGGCGCGTACAGCCGCAGCTGCCGGTAGTCCAGGACCGCGACAGCGATCATGAAGGCCAGCCCGAGCGCGATGTTGAGCAGCTGCTTCATCAGGTACGTGCGCGGATCCAGGCCAGCACTCAGCAGCCCGGGCTGGGTGGCCGACCAGACGAGCAGCGTGCCGATCAGGCTCAGGGCGAGCACGGCGGCGAGCAGGATCCAGTCGAGGTGGCGCAGCGGCGACTTGCGGGCGAACGCCCGCCGGGCCAGGCGGGCGAGCCTGCTGCCCAGGCCGCGGCGGCCGCCCAGGCTCGTGCCGAAGCCGCCCCGGCCTGGCTGCAGCGGCGGCAGACCGCGGTAGTCGGCCCCCGGCCGGCGCGGGCCGGGCTGGCCGAGACGGGCTAGGCCCCGCGAGCCGCGCGTCGACGTCATTTGCCCCCCTTGCCCGGGCTGGCGTGTCCCTTACTGGCGTGCCGGGCGCTGGCCCGGGCGGCGCTGGCTGCGCTGGCGGACACGATCTGGCCCGCCTGGTTCATCTGCGGCAGGCCGGGCAGGTTGCCGCCGGGCAGGGCCGCCTGGTGGCCCTCGAGTCCGTAGATCGAGTCCCAGATCTGGCGCACCGCCGGACCGGACACGTCGGAGCCGTAGCCCGAGTCAGGGATCATCACGACCACCACGTACTTGGGGTTCGCGCACGGGGCGAACGAGGCGAACACCGACGTCGAGTTGTTCCCCGCCACCTGCGCGGTACCGGTCTTGGCGGCCACGCACACCTTGCTCAGCGGGAACCCGGCGAAGGTGCCCGCCGCGGTGCCCGAGGTCACCACGCCCTGCAGGGCGCTCCTGATGTAGGCCAGGGTGGACTTGGCCACCGGCAGGTGACCGACGACCGGCGGAGTGATCTTCTGGACGACCTGGCCCGACGGGCTGAGCAGTTCCTCGCCGATCCGCGGGCTGTAGAGCGTGCCGCCGTTGGCCAGGGCCGCGTACGCCCGGGCCAGCTGCAGCGGGGTCACCGCCACGTAACCCTGGCCGATGGCCGAGATGACGGCCTGGCCGGGCTCCCAGACGTTGCCGGTCTGGCAGTCGTCGTACTCGATCTGCTGCACGTAGGTGCCGTTCGCCCGGCCGTACTTGCACCAGTTCTGGCCCTGATGGGCGTTGTCCTTCCAGAAGTAGTACAGCCACTCCCGGGTCGGCACCGTGCCCGGGTTCTCCTCCGGCAGGTCCACCCCGGTGTCCTGGCCGAACCCCCACGCCAGCTCCATCTTCTGCATCTCCTGCACCGGCGCATGGGGGCTGGTGACCGTGTTGGCCTTGCGGTGATCGCGCAGCCAGATCTGGTAGGCGAAGTTGTAGAAGACGGTGTCGCAGGACAGCACCAGCGCCTGGTGCAGCGATATCATCCCGCCGTTCCCGAAGTCGTTGTGGAAGGTATGCCCGTCGACGTTGACCGAGGCGGGACAGGCATAGGACCCGTTGATGGGGAATCCGGCCGCCACCGCGGCGGCGGCCGAGGTGATCTTCCAGGTCGAGCCGGGCGCGTACTGGCCCTGGGTCCCCCGGTCCAGGATGGGCTCGGAGTCGGCGCTGCCGAAGATCCGCTTGAACTCGGCGCTGGAGATGCCGCCGGACCATACCGACGGGTTGTAGGTGGGGTAACTGGCCATGGCCAGGACCCGGCCCCGGGTGGTCATCACCACGGCAGCGCCGGTCCTGGCGCCGGTGTTGCCCGCCGCCTCGGTCTTGTGGATCGCGGCGGCCAGGTCGTTGGACACGGCCTCCTGCAGCTTGCTGTTGATGCTGGTGACCAGGTCGTCGCCCGGCTTGGCGGTTACCCGTTTCATGGTGCCGGTGACCTGGCCGACCGCGTTGACCGTGACCTCGTTCGCGCCGGGCCGGCCGCGTAGCTGCTGGTCGTACTGCTGCTCCAGCCCGGACTGGCCGACGAGGTCCACGCCGGAGAAGCCGGTCACGGGGATGCCGAGGTTCTTCACCTCCTGCGCGGTGATCGGCTGCAGGTAGCCCAGGATCTGGGCCGCGTCCGTGCCGATCGGCTGGGCGTACTGGGTGGCCGGCTGCACCTGGGCGGTCACGCCGGGAAACTCGCGCTTGCTCTCCAGCACCTGCAGGGCGACCTGGTCCGAGACGTGCTGGTCGACGGGAATCGGCTGGTAGGGCGAGCCGGGCCAGCAGGGCTGGCTCACCCCGGCGGTGCACAGCCGGACCCGCTCGGCCAGCGTCTTGTCGCTCAGGCTCAGCAGGCTGGCCAGCCTGCGCAGCTCGGCCGCGCCGCCGTCTTTCTGCTGCGACAGGTCGGCCATGTTGACCGAGATCATGAGCGCCGAGCGGTTACTCACGAGGGGGGCGCCGTTGTCGTCGACGATCTCGCCGCGGACCGGCGGCTGGACGATGTCGCGGATCCGGTCCTGGTTGGCCAGCGCCACGTACGAGCTATGCGTCGCGACCTGGAGGAACCAGGCGCGCGCGCCCAGCCCGGCCAGCAGCGCGCCGAGCACCACGTACAGCACCACTAGCCGCCGCCGGGACGCCGGAATCACCGCCGCCCTCCTGTCCGCCCGATGAACGCCCGCCTGCCGCGCATCGACCGGCCGGGCGACCGGGCCCCCAGGCGGCCGGGCAGCAGCGACAGTACCGACCAGCGGCGATAGCCGAACCTGGGACGCTTGCCGCTGGGTGGCCGGGGTGGCCCCAGCGGGCGGGCCCGGAATCGCGGCGTGGCCGGCCGCGTGCCGCGCAGCGGCCGGGTGCCGCGCAGCCCGGCCGTCACCCGGCCGCCGCCCAGCGGCCCGCCCAGGACGCCGTCGCCGCGGCGCGGGCGCATCCGCAGCCGCCGCTGCGGCACCTGGCGGCGCAGCGAGTGCAGCGTCTCGGGACCAAGGCCGCCCGCGGCCGTCAGCCCGGACGCTGTCGTGCGGACCGGGCCGCCCGGCCGGGCCTGCCGGGCCCGGAACCGCGGCGCCGCGGTCCGGCGGCCAGCCCGCCCAATGCCGCCGGCCCGCCCAATGCCGCCGGCTCGGCCGAGGCCGCCAGCTCGGCCAAGGCCGCCGGCCTGGGTCAGGGCACCGCCGCCGATCATGCCGTCCCGGCGGCGGCCCGCCAGGAAGCGGGCCGAGCTGAACCGGATCGGCGCCGCCGGCGCGAGCTGACCGCCCGTCGGCCTGCGCGTAACCGCCGAGCCGCCCGGCATGACGGACGGGCGGAATCCGCCGCGGCGGCCCGGCCGGCGGCCCAGGCGGGCCATCGACCGGCGGCTCAGCGACCCGCGGCCCAGCGACCCGCGGCCCAGCGACCCGCCACCCAGCGACCCGCCGCTGAGCCGCCCGCCGGCCAGCGACCCGCCGCTGAGCCACCCGCCACGGGGCGCGCGGGGGGCGCGGCCCCCGACCACGGAGCGACCGCCGCCCAGCATGTTGCCGACTGTTCCGTCGCCCTTACGGCCGCCCGCCAGCCTGAGATGCACCGGGCGGGCGGCGAGCGGCCGCGGCGGATGGCCGCCGGCCGCGGATCCGGCGACACCCGCGCGCAGCGCGGAGCCGCTGCCGTGCGGACGGCTCTCGCGCGCCAGGTTGCGGAGCGCCTGGCTGCTGAATGCCTGACCGCGCAGCGCCTGACCGCGCCAGGCCTGGCCGCTCAGGGCCGGGCCACCGGGCCCGTGACCGGCCAGGGCGCGGCGGGCCGGGCTTCCGCCCACCCAGCCATCCCCTGGCCGCCCGGAGCCGGGGGCGAACTTCGGGGCCCGCCGGGCCGCCGCCCGCCGGGCCCGGCGCGACTCAGGCGGACCCGCCAGCCAGCCGCCGAGGCCGAGCAGCATCGCGCCGCCCGCCGCGCCCGCCGCGCCGGTCGGGCCCGCCAGTCCCTGCCGGGGGGCTAGCCCCTGCGTTCCGGTCAGCGAGCGGGCCTGGCCCGCCCGCGCTCCGGGGTCGGCCGTGGCCGCCTCGCCCAGCCAGGCGCCGGCCAGCAGTACCAGGTACAGCACGAAGGGGCTGATCGCAACGTCGTAGAACGCCGTGGCCGGCAGGACCTGCCGGACCGCGCTCCAGCTGACCTGGGCCGGCTGGAGCGCCAGTCCCAGTGCCGCGATCATGATCTCGCCGGCCACGGCGGCGGCCGCCGCGATGATCATGGGCACCGCCGCCGAGCGCGCGAGCGTGCCCCGGAACCGCCCGCAGGTCCAGCCGGCCAGGCAGAACACCAGGGCGTAGGCGCCGAGCACGCCGGTGCCGGGCGGGGCCAGATCCAGGCAGAGCCCGGCCGCGAAACCCGTGATCGCGCCCGGTACCGGGCCGCTGGCCAGCCCCAGCGCGGCCACCACCAGCAGCACGAGGTCGGGCACTCCCCCGCCCGGCAGCCGCAGCCCGTTGATCACGGTCAGCTGCAGCACCAGCGCCGCGGCCACCGCGACGGCGGACAGGATGAGCCGGCGCATCTCAGCCACCCGCCGTCGGCGCGGTCGGACCCGTGCTGCCCGAGGGCGCACCGCCCGGCACGGGTGTCCTCGCGCGCGGCGTCACCGTGACGGTGACGGTCGGCGTGGGCTTGGCCTGCGGGCGGGGCGGCAGCGCCGAGAACCGGGGGTTACGGTGCGGCGGGGCGATGACGATTCCCACCACGCCCAGCGCGGTGAAGTTCACGTAGGGCGCCACCGTGGCCCGCGCGGTCAGCGCGCCGGCGCGGTTCTCCACGGCGCTGATCACGCCGACCGGCACGCCGGGGACGTAGGGCCGGTCCTTCACCGACGCCGAGGTCACCACCTGCTCCCCCGGCGTGAGCAGCGCAGTGGCGTCGAGGACCTGGAGCTGCAGCAGGCCCGTCCCGCTGGGCGTCTGGCCGGGCCCGGTGACCCAGCCGACCTGGCCGCTGGGGGCCAGCTCGACGCCGATCTGCGCGGAGGAGTCGGTGGCCAGCAGCACCGTGCTCGTGTCCGCGGTCACCGACGTGACCTCGCCCACCAGGCCGTCGCCGTTCAGGACCGTCTCCAGCGGCGCGACGCCGTCGCGGCTGCCGGCGTCCAGGGTGACCGACCGCTGGTAGCCCGTCCCGGTCGCGATCACGTTCGCGGCCACGATCCGGTAGCCGCCCCGGCCCGCCAGCGACAGCAGGCGCCGGAGCTGGGCGTAGTCGGTCTTGCTGAGCTGCTCGCGGCTGAGCTCGGCCCGCAGCCGGACCACCTCCTGGCTCAGCGTCTTGACCTGGGCGGAACTGCCCGAGCCGGACCCGCCGAACAGGCCGGTCGCCGAGCTGACCGCCCGTTCGGTGCCGCCGAAGACCGTGCCGCTCACCTTCCGGATGCCGCTCACGACCGGGGAGCCGCCGCCCCGGTAGTCCGCCGCGATCAGCACGAGGGCAGTGACCATCAGGACGCCGAGAACCAGGCGGGTCCGCCGCGAGTCGTGCACAACCGATCACCTCACCTGCCGCCTGGTCCGGCAGCTTGTCCGCGCTTGCTGGTCCGCGCCTGCTGGTCCGCGCCTGTCCGGCCCTGACCGGGCCGCGGAGGCCTAGCGCCGGGACTCGGGCACCAGCACCTGGCGCAGGGTGTCGAAGTCCTCGACGCACTTACCGGTGCCGAGCGCCACCGAGTCCAGCGGGTTGTCCGCTATGTGCACGGGCATCCCGGTCTCCTCGCGGATCCGCTGATCGAGGCCGCGCAGCAGCGCTCCGCCGCCGGTCAGCGCGATACCCCGGTCCATCACGTCACCCGCCAGCTCGGGCGGGCACTTGTCGAGCGTGCTCTTGACCGCGTCCACGATAACCGTCAGCGGCTCCTCGATCGCGCGGCGGATCTCCTCAGCCGAGATGACGATGGTCTTGGGCAGGCCGCTGACCAGGTCACGGCCGCGAATCTCGGCGTTCGGCTCATCGGCCGACGGGTAGGCGGACCCGAGCGCCATCTTGATCTCCTCCGCGGTGCGCTCGCCGAGCATCAGCGAGTACTCCTTCTTGCCGAAGGTGATGATCGCCTGGTCCAGCTCGTCGCCGCCGACGCGGATCGACTGTGAGGTCACGATGCCGCCCAGCGAGATGACCGCGACCTCGGTCGTGCCGCCGCCGATGTCCACGACCATGTTCCCGGTCGGCTCGTTGACCGGGAGCCCCGCTCCGATCGCGGCGGCCATCGGCTCCTCGATGATGTAGACACGCCGGGCGCCCGCCTGATGGCCGGCCTCCTTCACCGCGCTCTGCTCGACGCCGGTGATGCCGCTGGGCACGGCGACGACGATCCGGGGCTTGGCGAGGTGGCTGCGCCGGTGCACCTTCTGGATGAAGTAGCGCAGCATCCGCTCGGTCACGTCGAAGTCCGCGATGACGCCGTCCTTGAGGGGGCGGACGGCGATGATGTTGCCCGGCGTCCGGCCGATCATCCGCTTGGCCTCGACCCCGACCGCCACGATCTGGCCGGTGTTGGTGTTCAGCGCCACAACCGAGGGTTCATTGAGCACGATGCCGCGGCCCCGGACGTACACCAGGGTGTTCGCCGTGCCGAGGTCGACGGCCATGTCACGGCCTAGAAAGGCCAGCGCGTTGCTCATCAGGAACAAGAACCTTCCAGTGGATCTTGGCAGGTAGATCTGCATTTTTCGGGTCGGCGCCGCCTGCGCCGCCCTTCGCATTACATGGCCGCCAGAGGCCCCGCTAAACGGCGCCAGGTCAAAAGATCTTGGTCTGGCGTCGCGGCGAGACGATGCTGCCCGGCCACGCCAGGCCCCTCTGCGACGTCCAACGCACTGCCGCCGCCGATGGTGCCATAGCCCGAGAGCCATTCCGGCCAGGACCAATGTCTCACTATCGGCCATCGGCCGTTTGCCCGCAGTAACCATGCCGGGCGCCGGTCGTCCGCCGAGGAAAGCGTACAGGCGACCGCGCGGCCGGGCCGCCGTGGCACGCCGCGCCGCGCGGGTTACGGCTGCGCGGGGCGCTCCACGCGGTAGCCGAGCCAGATTCCGATGGCCCACAAGGCGGCGAAAACGGCCCCCAGGAAATACATAACGGGCACGATCACGCCGGACACGATGACAAATACCTGCAGCGCGGTGCCGCCGACCAGGGCCGCGGGCAGCAGCGGCCGGGCGAGGAAGGCCAATAGCACGGCGGCGACGGCAGCGATCCCGCCCGCCGTTCCCACCGAGCCCGGCGCGAGGTGATCGACCTGGATCGCCACCGGGATGGACAGGCCGATGACAATGGCCTCCATGATCAGCACCGTGGCGACCAGGCGCTTGAGGGTGCGTCTCACGGCCGGTCCCGGCCAGCCCGGCGCGTCAGCAGCAGCCGCGCCTCGCCGGCGGTCATCACCGAGCCGGTAATGAGCACCACCGCTCCGCCGAGCCCGCCGGGGCCGCCGTCGCCGCCGGCGTCTGCCTCATCGGCCAGCGCGACCCCGATCTCGATGGCGTCGTCCAGCCGCTCCGCGACGCTGATCCGGTCCTCCCCGAAGATCGGCTCGGCGGCATCGGCGAGATCCTCGGCGTCCATGGCGCGCCCCGAGGAGTTGGTGGTGGCCACCAGCCGCGCGGCGACCGGCTCCAGCTGGTCGAGGATGCCCGGCACGTCCTTGTCCTCGCTGACCGCCACGATGGCGATCAGCTCGGAGAAGCCGAACGCCTCCTCCAGCGCGGCCACCGTCGCGGCCATTCCAGCCGGGTTGTGCGCCGCGTCCACGACGACCACCGGGCTGCGCCGGACCACCTCCAGGCGGCCAGGCGAGCTCATCGCGGCGACCGCCTCGCGCACCAGCGAGATGTCCAGCGGAGCGGCGCCGGCGTCGCCGCCCAGCCGCGCGGCCTCCAGCCGGTCGAGCCCGATCCGGTCGAGCGCCGCGCTGTCCATCCCGCCGCCGCGCTGGCCGGCTTCCTGCAGCCCGGCCCCGGACCGCCCGGCGGCGTCCAGCCCCGAGTTGCCCGACTCCGTGCCGTTAAATCCGGGGCCATCGATCGCCGGGCCGTCGTACTCCGGGCTGGGCTGTCCCAGGCCCGCCAGCCCGCGCCGCGCCGCCTCGCCGTCGTCCGGCTCGTGACCGTTGTGCTCGGCGACCGGGCTCGCGGGCGCGCCGACCGGGTCGGCGCGGGCGAAGGCCTCCACCGCGGCCAGCGCGCAGGCCAGGTTGCCCGCCTGGTGTGCGCCGAACAGCGGCAGGAACAGCCCGTCGTAGTCGCCGAGCAGGCCGCGCAGCACGATCTGCTGGCCGCCGATGGCCAGTTCGCGGCTCAGCACCCCGAATTCCAGGCCCTCCCGAGCCACGGTGGCGCCCACGTCGGCCGCGCGGCGCAGCAGCACCTCCGCGGCGGCCGGCGGCTGCTGGGCGATGACCGCGATCGCGCCGGGCTTGATGATGCCCGCCTTGTCGGCGGCGATCTGCTCCACCGTCTCGCCCAGGTAGCGGGTGTGGTCGATGGCGATCGGGGTCACCACCGCCACCGCGCCGTCGGCCACGTTGGTGCTGTCCCAGGTGCCGCCCATGCCGACCTCGATGACGGCCACGTCGACCGGCGCGTCGGCGAAGATGGCGAACGCCATGCCCGTGAGCACCTCGAAGAAGGACAGCCGGGCCGGCTGCCGGCCATCGACCAGGTCCAGGTAAAACTGGATCTCCTCGTAGGCGGCGATGAAGGTCTGCGCGCTCACGGGCTCACCGTCGACGCAGATCCGCTCCCGGATCGAGGACAGGTGCGGGCTGGTGAACAGGCCCGTGCGCAGGCCGCGCTCGCGCAGCAGCCGCTCGGTCATCCGGGCGGTGGACGTCTTCCCGTTGGTCCCGGTGATGTGGATCACCGGGTAGGCCCGGTGCGGGTCGCCGAGCAGCGTGACCAGTTCCGATATCCGGTCGAGCGTGGGGTCGATCGCGTGCTCGGGGCGGCGGGCCAGGATCTCCCGCTCGACCTCCCGCAGCCGCGCCCGCTCGTCGGTGTCGGTCATGGCGTATCCCCCGCCGTGCCGTCCGGCGGGCCGGCCTGCGCGCCGTCCGGCGGGCCGGCCTGCGGCAGGGCCGCCAGGCGCTCGGTGAGCCGCCGGACCTCGTCCTGCGCGGCGGCCAGCCGGTCCCGGTTCTTGGCGACCACCTCGGCGGGCGCCCGCGCGATGAAGGACTCGTTGCCGAGCTTGCGCTGCGCGGCCTCGATGTCGGCCCGGGCGGCGGCCAGGTCCTTCTCGGCTCGCCTGCGCTCGGCGGCGACGTCCAGTCCCGCCGCGGTGTCCAGCTCGACGGTGACCCCCTCGGCCTCCACCGACGCCGTCGGGGCAAAGTCATCCCCTGGCGCATCCCCTGGCGCGGTCAGCCGCGTCAGCGCGCGGATCTGGGCCTCGTGCGCGGCTAGCGGGGTCGCCTCGATCCCGGTCAGCACCGCCGGGACGGGCTGCGTCGGCCGCAGCCCCTGATCGGAGCGGAACCGGCGCAGTTGCGTGACGAGCCGCATCAGCGCGCCGATCTCCGTTACGGCGCCGGGATCGGATGGCAGGGCGGGCTCCGCGTCCGAGCCGGGCGCAACGGTGCCGGGCCAGCGGGCGATGACCACCGAGTCGCCACCGGTCAGCGCGGTCCACAGCTCGTCGGTCACGAAGGGCAGGAACGGGTGGAAAAGCCGCAGCAGCCGGTCCAGGACCACGCCCAGCACCATCCGGGTGGGGACGGCGGCTGACTCGTCCCCGCCGTTGAGCGACGCCTTGGCCAGTTCCAGGTACCAGTCGCAGAACTCGTCCCACGCGAAGTGGTACAGCGCCTCGCAGGCCTTGGCGAACTCGAACTGCTCGAAGAGCTCGTCGACCTGCGCCGTCACGGCGGCCAGCCGGGACAGGATCCAGCGGTCGGCGGTGGTCAGCCGCCGCGCCTCGGGCAGCCCCTGGTCGGTCACGGCGCCGTTCAGCAGGGCGAACCGGGTGGCGTTCCACAGCTTGTTGCAGAAGTTCCGCGCGCCGGCCGCCCAGTCCTCGCTGACCGCGATGTCCCCGCCGGGGTTGGCGCCGCGGGCCAGGGTGAACCGGGTCGCGTCGGCGCCGAACCTGTCGATCCAGTCCAGCGGGTCCACCGTGTTGCCCCGGGACTTCGACATCTTCTTGCCGAACTGGTCCCGGACCAGGCCGTGCAGGGCTATCTGCCGGAACGGCACGGCGCGCTCGGGGCCGAGCCCGGCGTTCGCGTACAGGCCGAACATCATCATCCGGGCCACCCAGAAAAACAGGATGTCGTAACCGGTGACCAGGACCTCATTGGGATAAAACGCGCGCAGGTCGGCGGTGTCGTCGGGCCAGCCGAGCGTGGAGAACGGCCACAGCGCCGAGGAGAACCAGGTGTCCAGGACGTCGGGATCCTGGCTCCAGCCCTCGCCGGCGGGCGGCTGCTCGTCGGGCCCGACGCAGGCGACCTCGCCACCGGGGCCGTACCAGACCGGGATCCGGTGGCCCCACCACAGCTGGCGGCTGATGCACCAGTCGTGCATGTTGTCCACCCAGTCGAAGTACCGGGCGGCCAGGTCCGGCGGGTGAATGCGCACCCGGCCATCGCGCACCGCGTCACCGGCGGCCTTGGCCAGCGGGTCGACCTTGACGAACCACTGCAACGACAGGCGCGGCTCCACCGTCGTGCCGCACCGGGAGCAGTGCCCCACCGCGTGCAGGTACGGCCGCCGCTCGGCGACGACCCGCCCGTCCTCGCGCAGGGCCCGCAGGACGGCGGGCCGGGCCTCGAACCGGTCCAGGCCGGCGAACGGGCCGGGCACGGTGATCACGCCGCGCTCGTCCATGATCACCAGGCTGGGCAGGCCATGCCGGCGGCCGATCTCGAAGTCGTCGGGGTCGTGCGCGGGCGTCACCTTGACCGCGCCGGTGCCGAACTCCGGGTCCACGTGCGGGTCCGCCACGACCGGGATGTGCCGGCCGGTCAGCGGGAGCTCGATCTGGCGGCCGACCAGGTGGCTGTACCGGGGGTCGTCGGGGTGCACCGCGATGGCGGTGTCACCGAGCATGGTCTCCACCCGGGTGGTGGCCACCACGATCTGGCCGGCGCCGTCCCCGTACCGGATCGAGACGAGCTCGCCCTCGTCATCGGAATGCTCGACCTCGATGTCGGACAGGGCCGTCAGGCAGCGCGGGCACCAGTTGATGATGCGCTGCGCGCGGTAGATCAGGCCCTCGGTGAACAGCCGCTTGAAGATGGTCTGCACGGCGCGGGACAGTCCCTCGTCCATGGTGAACCGCTCGCGGCTCCAGTCCACGCCGTCGCCCAGCCGCCGCATCTGGGACAGGATGGCGCCGCCGGAGGACGCCTTCCACTGCCAGACCCGCTCGACGAATGCCTCCCGGCCCAGGTCATGGCGGGACAGGCCCTCCTTGGCGAGCTCGCGCTCCACGACGTTCTGAGTGGCGATGCCGGCGTGGTCCATGCCCGGCAGCCACAGCGTGTTGTAGCCCTGCATCCGCCGCCGGCGCACCAGCGCGTCAATGAGCGTGTGATCGAGGGCATGGCCGATGTGCAGCGACCCCGTGACGTTGGGCGGCGGGATCACGATCGCGAAGGACGGCGCGCCCGAATCGGCGGCCGGGGTGAAGTACCCGGCCTTCACCCAGCCCTCGTAACGGCGCGTCTCAACCTCGCCCGGCACGTACTGGGGCGGAAGCTGCCTGCTCGCTGTGTCACTCACGTCGCTCACGTCAGGTGAGTCTAGAAGAGCGCCGGGGCACTGTCGTACCAGGCGGCTGGCCCAGCGGTCAGGCGGACTTCTCGCGCGGCGTGCGGCGGGCGACGTCGCGGGGCACCAGAGTCGGGTTCACGTGCTCCAGCACCGACTCCGCGGTGATGACCACGCGCTCGACGTCCTTGCGGCTCGGCACCTCGTACATCACCGACAGCAGCACTTCTTCCAGGATCGCCCGCAGTCCGCGGGCGCCGGTTCCGCGCAGGATGGCCTGATCCGCGATGGCCTCGAGCGCGTCGTCGGTGAACTCCAGGTCGACCCCGTCGAGCTCGAACAGCCGCCGGTACTGGCGCACCAGCGCGTTGCGCGGCTCGGTCAGGATGCGGATCAGCGCCTCGCGGTCCAGGTTATGCACGCTGGTGATGACCGGCAGCCGGCCGACGAACTCCGGGATCATGCCGAACTTGAGCAGGTCCTCGGGCATCACCTCGGCGAACGCGTCGGCCGTCGTCCGGTCCGTCTTCACCCGGAGCACGGCGCCGAAGCCCATGCCACTGTTACCGACGCGGGACTCGACGATCTTCTCCAGCCCGGCGAACGCCCCGCCGCAGATGAACAGCACGTTAGTGGTGTCGATCTGGATGAACTCCTGATGCGGGTGCTTGCGCCCGCCCTGCGGCGGCACCGAGGCCGTCGTGCCCTCCAGGATCTTCAGCAGCGCCTGCTGAACTCCCTCGCCGGAGACATCACGCGTGATCGACGGGTTCTCGCTCTTGCGGGCGATCTTGTCGATCTCGTCGATGTAGATGATGCCGGTCTCGGCCTTCTTGACGTCGTAGTCGGCCGCCTGGATCAGCTTGAGCAGGATGTTCTCGACGTCCTCGCCGACGTAGCCCGCCTCGGTCAGCGCCGTGGCGTCGGCGATCGCGAACGGGACGTTCAGCAGCCGGGCCAGGGTCTGGGCCAGCAGTGTCTTGCCCGATCCGGTCGGCCCGAGCAGCAGGATGTTGGACTTGGCCAGCTCGACGCCGTCGTCGCCGGCTCGCTCGCCACCCGACTGGATTCGCTTGTAGTGGTTATAGACCGCTACTGACAGGCCCTTCTTGGCCTTCTCCTGGCCGATCACGTAAGAGTCGAGGAACTCGTAGATCTCGCGAGGCTTGGGCAGACTGTCCCATTTGAGCTCCGTGGGCTCAGCCAGCTCCTCCTCGATGATCTCGTTGCACAGGTCGATGCACTCATCGCAGATGTACACGCCTGGCCCGGCGATCAGCTTCTTGACCTGCTTCTGGCTCTTCCCGCAGAACGAGCACTTCAGCAGGTCACCGCCATCACCGATGCGTGCCACCCAGATACTCCTTTGCCCCGGGCCGCCGGCAGCGGTCCTAGAGGACCGGCAGCGGCGGTGCCTGCCTGCGAGCCATTCCCAGCTTCGTTCGAACAACACCGCGTCCGAACAACACCGCGTCCGAACGACACCGTGAACCTAGACGGTACCGCCTCGGCGGCCCCGATTGTGGCCTAAGGACCGTGCCACCGGCGTGCCGGCCAGTTCCGCGGCTAAGACGAGCCTACCTCGGCCTTGCGCTTGAGCATGGTCAGAACCTCATCTACCAGGCCATATTCCTTGGCCTGCTGGGCCGTGAAGAACTTGTCCCGCTCGGTGTCCCGGCGGACCTGCTCCTCGTCCTGACCGGTGTGCGTGGCCAGGATATTCTCCATCGCCGCGCGCATCCGCAGGATCTCGCGCGCCTGAATCTCCAGGTCGCTGGACTGGCCGTAGCCGCTTTCCACCGCCGGCTGGTGAATCAGGATCCGCGAGTTCGGCAGCGCCATCCGCTTGCCCTTGGTGCCGGCCGCCAGCAGCACCGCCGCCGCCGACGCCGCCTGCCCGAGGCAGAACGTCTGGATTTCCGGCTGGATGTACTGCATGGTGTCGTAGATCGCCATCATCGATGTCATCGACCCGCCGGGCGAGTTGATGTAAATCAGGATGTCCCGGTCCGGGTCGATGGACTCCAGCGTGATCAGCTGCGCCATCACGTCGTTGGCCGAGGCGTCATCGATCTGGACGCCGAGGAAGATGATTCGCTCCTCGAAGAGCTTGTTGTACGGGTTCATCTCCTTCACCCCGTACGACGTCCGCTCCACGAAGGACGGCAGCACATACCGCGACTGGGCGGGATGCGCCAGCGCGGGATGTACCAGCGCGGGGCCTGCCGACCCGGGGCTTCCGGACTTCACGTTCGACTCCTCCGCTTTCGATATCCAGCTCACGAGACCGGCCCCGCGGTCGGGACCTCGGTCGCGCTGCGCACCACACGGTCCACGAAGCCGTAGTCCTTGGCCTCGTCAGCGGTAAACCAGCGGTCGCGGTCGGAGTCGATCTCGATCTGCTCCACCGTCTGACCGGTGTGGAATGCCGTGCGCTCGGCCAGCACGCGCTTGAGGTAGAGGCTGTGCTCGGCCTGGATCCTGATGTCGGTGGCCGTGCCGCCGATGCCGCCGTGCGGCTGGTGCATGAGGACCGCCGCGTGCGGCATGGCGTAGCGCTTGCCCTGCGCGCCAGCGCAGAGCAGGAACTGGCCCATGGACGCCGCCATGCCCATCGCGTACGTCGCGACGTCGTTGGGCACGTACTGCATCATGTCGTAGATGGCCAGGCCCGCGTAGACGGAGCCGCCCGGGGAGTTGATGTAGATGCTGATGTCGCGCTTGGGATCTTCGGATGCCAGCAGGACCAGCTCGGCGCAGACCCGGTTGGCAAGATCATCGTCGACCTGCTGGCCGAGGAAAATAATCCGGTGCCGCAGCAGGCGCTGAAACAGCATGTCTGCGACCGGCAAGACCTGAGCCTCAGCAGCCCGTGCGAGCACGGGAGCCAGCCGCTGGTCGTCGGGAGCCGTGGTCACGGGGCCCTCCTCGCTGTAGTTGTTCCGCGCCTTCGTCATTGACAGTGACCATAACCCGCTGCGGGAAGCGAGAAGTCCGCTGATCCCCGCTGTTCGCTGTCGGCGCAGGCTAGGCGTCGGAGCGGTCACCGGCATCGCTGGCGGTGTCCTCGCTGGCGGTGTCCTCGCTGGCGCTGTCCTCGCTCTCGCCCTCGTCCTCGGCCGGCTCCCCGTCGGGGCCACGCAGGGCGGCCGTGATGTCCACCGTGCGGCCCGAGTCATCGGTCACCGTGGCCCGCTCCGCGATCAGCGTCAGCGCCTTGGATCGCAGGATGTCGGCCACCACGTTGTTGAGCTGGTTGTTCTCGGTCAGCTGCTGGGCGAGCTGGTCCGGCGTGACGCCGATCCGGTAGGCCTGCTCGGTGATGTAAGAGTTCAGCTCCGACGACTCGACGCCCAGTTCCTCGTCGACGACCAGCTTGTCGAGGATGAAGCCGGCCTTGACCGACCGGCGGGCGTCGGACTCGAATTCTTCCTCGATGCCGGCCGCGGTCTGGCCGCTGCCCTCCAGGTAGGCACCCATCGTCATGCCCGCCTGCTGCAGCCGGTCGTTCAGGGAACGCCTGCGCTGGTCGACCTCGGCGATGACGACGCGCTCCGGGAGCGGGATGTCCACCCGATCGATCACCGCGTCCAGGGCCCGCTCCCGGGCCTGGCCCACCTGCCCGGACCGGCGCATCAGCTCCAGCTGCTTCCTGGTGCCGGCGCGCAGCTCCCCGATGGTGTCGAACTCGCTCGCGGACTGGGCGAACTCATCGTCCAGGACCGGGAGCTCCTTGACCTTGACGCTGTTCACCGTCACCTGCACGTCGGCCGACATGCCCGCCAGCGTGCCGCCGGCCAGCTCGGCGGAGAAGGTGGCCGTGTCCCCGGCCGACATGCCGAGCAGCGCCTCGTCGAGGCCGTCGAGCATGGAGCCGGTGCCGACCTCGTAAGAGATCCCGCTCGCCTGGGCGTCCTCGACCGGCTCACCGTCGACGGAGGCGGCCAGGTCGATGGAGACGAAGTCACCGTCTTCCACCGGGCGGTCCACGCCCTTCAGCGAGGCGAACCGCTCCCGCAGCGAGCCGAGGTACTCCTCGACCTGGTCGGGGGTGACCTCGGTGTCTTCCACCGTTACGGTCAGCGCTTCCAGGTCCGGCAGCTCGAAGCTCGGCCTGCGGTCCACCTCGGCGGTGAAGGCCAGTTCCTTGCCGTCGTCCAGCTTGGTGATCTCGAGCTCGGGCTGGCCGAGCGCGAACACCTCGTGCTCGGCCAGCGCCTTCCCGTACAGCTCCGGCACGGCCTCGTTGACCGCCTGCTCTAGCACGGCACCGCGGCCTACCCGCTGGTCGATGACCCGCGGCGGGACCCGGCCCGGCCGGAAGCCAGGGATGCGGACCTGCTTGGCGACCTCGCGATAGGCGTGGTCAAGGTTCGCCTTCAGCTCATCAAACGGCACCTCGACGGTGAGCTTGACACGGGTGGGGCTCAGTTCTTCGACGTCTGTCTTCACTGCGAGGTGGCTCCTGAGAAGTTCTCCCAGGCCAGCGTCCTGGCGCGGCCCGGGCATGGCTTGTCGCGCATGGCTACGGGCGCCAAGTCTAGGGCAGGACGGCGGTGTTCACCCGGCGCGGGTGATGATCATCTCCGCCGGCCGGCCAGACGATGAATATGGGCCAGCACACGCAGTCGAGATCAGGAGGCCGATATGACCGAACCGCAGATCAACCGGCCGGAGCCAGGCAGCGCGGGCGGCCTCGCGCAGGAACGCTCGCCGGCCGGCCAGCCAGCCGTCCAGCCAGCCGTCCCGCCGCAGGCCACGAGGCAGTCGGCCGGCGCCCAGACGGACATGCCCGGCGCGGGCACCGCCGCCGGCGGCGCGACAGAAGTCAGCTCAGGCGCGGCCGGCGGGGAAGGCGGCGCAGGCGGGGTCGGCGGCATGACCGCCGCCATCGCCCAGATGGCCTGGTCGGCCGCGCTCCTGGCCGCCGTCGGCATGATCGCCGTCGGCATCATGCTGCTGGTGTGGCCGAATGCCACCCTGACGGTCGTCGCCGTGCTGATCGGGGTGGCCCTGATCGTCGCCGGGCTGTTCCGGCTCTTCGAGGGCGTCACGGCACGCGGCGAGAGCGGCGGCATGCGGGCGGCCGACATCGTGATCGGCTTGCTAGCCGTGATCGCGGGCCTGTACTGCCTCAAGCATCACGCGCTGACCGTCCTCGCGCTGGCGGTGGTGGTCGGGATCTTGTGGGTCATCCACGGCATCGGTGATCTCGTCGTCGCCGTGACCGCGGACGACGTACCCGGCCGCTGGCTTAAGGCCCTCGCCGGCGTGGTCAGCCTGGCGGCCGGCCTGCTCATCCTGTTCTGGCCGGCCCCGTCGCTGGTCCTCCTGCTGACCATCCTCGGCGCCTGGCTGATCTTCTACGGCGCCGTCCTGGCAGGCATGGCGTTCTGGCTCCGTCGCGGCGCCCGCCAGGCCGCCCGGCCACCCCAGATGTCTGCCACCTAGCCCCGTGTCTGCCACCTAGCCCCGCCCCGGCCCCGGCCCCGCTCAGCGGCAGGCCGGGGCCGGACCATGGAGGCCCTTACAGCAGCTCCAGGCGCCGGCCGCGGGCGATCGCCTGACGGCGGTTGGCGACGCCCAGCTTCCGGTAGGCCGACCGCAGGTGGGTCTTCACCGTATTGATCGACAGGAACAGCGCCTCGGCGATCTCCTGATTGGTCATATGCGAAGGCAGGAACCGCAGCACCGCGAGCTCACTGACGGTCAGCGGCAGCTCTGCCAGGCCAGCCGCCCCAGCCGGCCTGGGCAGCTGGCCGTCGAAGCGCTCGAGTATCCGGCCGGCGAAGCCGGCGCAGCGACTGGTCGGCGGCACCAGGACGGTCATGGCGGACCGGGCGGCCGGGCCGCCGTCGAGAAAGACGCGGCAGGCGCCACCAGGCTCGGCCAGTACCAGCGCCTGCTCGATGGCCTCGGCCGCCTCAGCGACCTGACCCAGGCGTCGCTGCGCCACGGCGGTGATCAGCAGGGCCGCCACCCGGTCGCGCAGCGTCACATCCTGCGCCGAGCCGTTCCGGCACACCTCGGCCACCTGCAGCGCGCCGGCATCGTCGCCGGCCGCCAGCAGGAGGCGGGCGCGACACAGCTGTCCCTCGGGCTGTCCCTCGGGCTGGGCCGGGCGGCGGGTCGCGGGGTCACCGCCGAGGAGCAGACTGGCCTGGTCGCACTCCCCCGCAGCCAGCGCGATGCCGGCCTCCAGCGCCGTGAGCACCTCGTTGAGCGGCTGATCGTCGGCTGCGTGCGCTTCGCGCAGCCGCAGCAGGATCGAGCGCGCGGCCGCCGTGTCAGACTCCGCGGCGGCGCAGTGCGCGCGGATCAGCCCGCTGACCACCGCGACGCTGGGCTCGCCGGCCAGCTGGCTGCCCGAGTGCCGGTCGGCCTCGTCGAGCAGCCTGCGCGCCGCGTCTAGCTCATCGCGGGCCACGCTCACCTGCGCGCCGGCTAGCGCGAGCGGACAGGCGACCTCCGGGTGCCGCCCGGCCGGACCGCTCGCGGCCTCGGCCATCAGCCGGTCGGCCGCGGCCAGGTCCCCGTAACGGGCCGCCGCCAGCGCCTGCCACGCCATGGCCCGCGCACGCATCCCGGGCAGGCTGCCTGCGGCCAGTTGTGAGCTGGCGCGGGCCAGCGCGTGCCTGGCCGGCCCGATCTCCCAGCGGCGCAGCCGGGCACACCCGAGCGCGAACCACAGCACCCCGGCCGCGCGGTACTCGGGCACGGCCCGGGCCGTGGCCTCCGCGGTCTCGGCCTGTGACCACCACCGCGCTAGTCCGCCGGGCTCGCCGGCCCCAGCGTCGGACTGGCCCCGGCCGGCGTCAGCCTGGCCGGCGCCGTACATGACTTGCAGGGCCTCCAGCCATGGCGCCGCGGCCCGGCGCGCGCCGGGATCGAGTCGCGCCAGTGAACGCTGCGCGCGGGCCAGGTGTGGCGCTGCTCCGGGCGCGTCGCCCTGCCATAGCCGGGCGGCGGCCATGGCCGCCGCGACCGGCGCGTCGTCAGCCCGCCGGTCGGCCGGGAATGCGGCCAGCACGGCTTCCAGCTCGGCCGGACCAGCCTCGGCCAGGACACCTGGACCGGCCTCGGCCAGCACGTGCGCGCCGAAGTCCCAGTCGCCCGCCTGTGCGGCGGCACGCACCGCGTCGATGGCGTGGCCCCGCGCCGCGTGCCAGCGCGCCGCCCGCCCGAGCAGTGCGGGCACCTCCTGCGGCAGCTCGCGGCTGAGCTCGACGGCCAGCACCTCACGGAGCATGGGGTGGTAGCGGTACTCGGCGCGACCGGTGCCGACGGGCTCCACCATGCTGTTTTCCCGGGCGAGCCGCTCCAGCGTCCGGGCGCCCGTCCCGGGCTCGCCGGTCAGCGCGTCGGCCAGGTCGCCGCACATGCTCGCGGCCACGCTGGTGCGCAGCATGAACTGGCGGGTGTCAGGCGACTGCCGGTCCAGTACCTCGTCGCAGACGTAGTCGATGACGACCGCCTCGGCCCCCCCGACCGCACCGCCAACACCCCCGGCACCGCCGGCGGCCGCGCCCGGTGCCGTGGCACCGGGCCGCGGCGCCATCGCGGCCAGCCGGAGCCCCGCCATCCAGCCCTCGGTCCGGTGCAGCAGCTCATCGCGCTGCGCGGGCGTCATGCCGATGCCCAGCAACGCGAGGTAGCCGTCGGCCTCGGCGGCCGTGCAGGCCAGGTCGGCCGCGCCGATGTCGGCGAGCTCGCCGGCGACCCGGAGCCTGGCCAGGGCGAGCCCGGGCGGGCAGCGGCCGGACAGGATCAGCCGCAGGCCAGGCGGCGCGTGCCGGATGAGCAAGTCGAGTCCGGCCAGGGCGCTGCTGCCCGCGAGCTCGTGAACGTCGTCGATGACCAGCACGACCGGCTCGGGCAGGCCGCGCGTGGCCGCGACGATGCGCATCGGATAGGCCTCGGGCGGCGCGGCGGCGAGCTGGCCCGCGTCATCTGCCCCGACGGCGCGGGCCCGGACCAGCGCGGCCAGGACGTACTGCCAGAACCTGGCCGGCTCGCGGTCCTCGGCATCGACGGTCAGCCAGGCGGGCTGCCGGGCCGCCGGGCGGGTAGCGGCCCACGAGGCGCAGGCCACCGTCTTCCCGGCGCCGGCCGGGCCGGTTATCAGGGTGACCCGGTGGCTCACGGCGGCGTCGACCAGCTCGATGACGCGGCGGCGGCGCAGGACCGCGAGGGTCGGCCGCGGCACGCGGAGCTTGTCGTCGAGCAGCGGCGGAAGCCCGAGCACCGCCACCTGCCGCAGACGTTGCTGGCGCGCCCGCTGCTGCGTCAGCCGTTGCTGAGCCAGTCGCTGCGGCCGCACCCGAGGCGGCGCCACCGGCCTGCTTGCTGTACTTGTCATGAATTCCCCCGAGAGAGAGCCGGCCGCGCTAATCGCGGACCGGACTCCTTCACCCGCTGCGGTGAAATTGCAGCTCAAAGCCCCGCAAGTGGCTTACCCGCAGACGCCGGCGCGAATCAGCGGGCAGCGGGATCCGCGGCAGAAGCTGAAGAGCCGGTTACTAAATACCGGCGCGCCGCCCGGATTCGCGACGAAATCTGCTATCACCCTGGCTGGGTGATGCCGCACCGCCGGCCGGCTCCGTAGCGTGCGAAGCAGGAAACCCGACAACTGTCCAGCATCCGGGCGGTCGCGCGGCAGCGGTAAGGCGCGGCGTAGGTCCCGAACCTGCCAGGTCAGAGGGGAGCACGTCGATGAGCAGTGCACAGGACAAGACCACAGGTTACGAGGCTGCATCCGGGCCGGCAGGGGCAGCGGGCACAGCCGGCGCGCACCGCCAGGCAGGCGCCTACCCGGAACCGCCCCCCCAGCCCGTGAGCGGCTATGACGAAGGCGTCATGCACGGTGGCACCGCCCTCGCCGCGACGCTCATGATCCTCTCGGGTCTATGGGGATTCTTCATGGGGCTGACGGCGGTCATCAAGCAGAGTTTCTACGTCACCGTGCCGAATTACACGTTCCAGTTCAGCATCCACGGCTGGGGCTGGACGCACCTGATCATCGGCATCGTGCTATTCGCCGCCGGTGTGTCCGTGCTCCTCGGGCAGACCTGGGCGAAGGTGATCGGTATCGTGCTCGCGGTATTCAGCGCGATAGCAAACTTCATGTTCATGCCGTATTACCCACTCTGGTCGATAGTCGTCATCGCCGTCGATGTCTTCATTATCTGGGCGCTGGCCGCCAGCATCAGCCGGCGCATAGCGGCCTAGCCCGCACCGGGCCGGGCCGCCACCAGCCCGGCTCGTGCTCGCTGGGCTCGAGCCCCGCCCCGGCCGCTGCAGGGGCGGGGCTCGCCGCTGCCCCGCCACCGCCCGGCTCAGGCGGCCGGGTCCAGGCCCAGGAGCCGGATGATCTCGGTGGCGGTCTGCTCGGCCGTGCCCGTGGCGGGGACCATCAGCACCGGTTCTGGCGGCCGCGGCTGCTCCAGGTCCGCGAACTGGCTTTCCAGTAGCTGGCGGGGGAAGAAGTGCCCCTGCCGGGTGCCCAGCCGGGCCTCGTCCGCGTCCTGCGGAATGACCAGGAACACCACGCGGACGTCCGCGCGGGCGGATCGCAGCAGCTCGCGGTAGCTGCGCTTGAGCGCGGAGCAGGCCACCACGGCCGACTCGCCGGCGGCGGCCCGCTGCGCCATCCAGTCCGTGATCGCCCGCAGCCAGGGCCAGCGGTCCTCGTCGGTCAGCGGGACGCGCGCGCGCATCTTGGCCACGTTGGCGGGCGGATGAAACTCGTCGCCGTCGGCGAAGGCCCAGCCAAGCCTGCGCGCCAGCAGCCGGCCCACCGTCGTCTTGCCGCTGCCGGCCACCCCGGCCATCACTACGATCATGGCGCGGGAGCCTATCGCCCGGAGCGCCCCCGGCCCGGCCGGCCGTCAGGGGCCGGCGTCCGGCCGGCCCGGCGCGGCCAGGGCGGTCACCGGAGGGCAGTAATCACCCGGTGCGGATGATGCCGGGGCCGGCTCGGGGGGGCAAAAGTGACACCGGGCAAGCCGGCCCGGCGATGGGCGCCGGGCCGCACGCAGCACGTTACGGGGAAGGTGCCATGTCACAGGGTCAGGAATCAGCCGCGACATTCCAGCTCGGCACGTTCGAGGTCAGCACCAGGCCGCTGGCGGTCGGGGCGGCGCTGATCGGGGCGAGCGCCGTTCTCGGGTTTGCCGGGATAGTGATCAGCGGCGCGGCGGCGATAGCGGCGACCAGGCGCTGGATCGACCAGCTGGAGGTGCCGCCGAACGAGCTGGCCAGGCAGAAGTGGGCGCAGGCCCGGGCGGCGACGACGGCGGGGGCGTCCGCCTGGCAGAACGGGCTCGCCGCCGGCGCGCGCTCATCGTGACCTGCCGTCGTCCGGCGGCGAGACGGCGGCCGGGCGGGTAACCGGTGAACGTCGATCTCGCTCGGTGGCAGTTCGCCTTCACCTCGGTCAATCACTTTTTCTTCGTGCCGGTCACCATCGGGCTGGCCTTCCTGACCGCGCTGCTGCAGACGGCCTGGTACCGCAGCCGGCGCCCCGAGTATCTCCGGCTGACCAGGTTCTTCGGGACCCTGCTGGTCATCAACGTCGCCATCGGCGTCGTCACCGGCCTGGTCCAGGAGTTCGAGTTCGGGATGAACTGGTCGGCCTACTCGCGGCTGGTCGGAAATATCTTCGGCGCGCCGCTGGCCATGGAGGGACTGCTGGCGTTCTTCCTGGAGTCCACGTTCCTGGGCCTGTGGCTGTTCGGCTGGGACAAGCTGTCGCGGAAGGTCCACCTGCTGACGATCTGGGCGGTCGCGGCCGGCAGCATGCTCTCGGCCGCGTTCATCCTGGCGGCCAACTCCTGGATGCAGCATCCGGTGGGCTACACCCTCAGCCGGCGGACGCACCAGCCGCAGCTGAACGACATCTGGGCCGTGCTGACCAACCCCGTGTTCGTCTGGGGCTACGCGCATGTCCTGCTGGCCTCCCTGGTGACCGGCTCGGCCATCATGCTGGCCGTCTCGGCTTGGCAGCTGCGGCGCGGCGGCGCGGCGGAGGTGTTCGCCCGGTCGGCCCGGCTGGCACTGGGCGTGCTGCTGCCCGCGATCCTGTTCGCGATGCTGATCGGCAGCGAGCTCGGGGTGATCGAGGCCCGGTACCAGCCGATGAAGATCGCGGCGTCCGAGGCGCAGTGGACCACCTGCCAGCCGTGCTCGTTCTCGGTCTTCCAGATCGGCGGCGGGAACCAGGACCGGTCTCCGACGCAGATTCTGGCCATCCCGCACCTGCTGTCGCTGCTGGCCACCAACCACTGGGACGGCAAGGTGATCGGGCTGGGCCCGCTGCAGGCGCAGTACAGCAGGAAGTACGGGCCCGGCTACTACGTGCCGAACGTCTTCATCCAGTACTGGGCCATGCGGGTGATGGCCTACACCGCGGGCCTGATGCTCCTGGTCGGGCTGTGGGGGCTGTGGCTGCTGCGGCGCAGGAGACTCGCCAGGTCGCCGCGGTTCCTGCGGATCGCGACCTGGGCCGCCGCGCTGCCGTTCCTGATGAACACGGCCGGCTGGCTGCTCACCGAGAGCGGCCGCCAGCCGTGGGCCGTGCAGGGAATCCTGCTGACCCGCAATGCCGTGTCCCCGTCGGTCGCCACCGCGGCGATCGCCTTCAGCCTGGCGGTCTTCGTGGCGCTGTACGGAGTGCTCGGCGTGGTGGACCTGATGCTGATGCTGCGATATGCCCGCAAGGAACTGCCGGCGGAGGAGGCGTCGCAGCATCCGGACGCCACCGTGCCGGCCGTTCAGTACTGAGGCGGTGACCTGGGTTGATTCCGTTCTGGTTCATCCTCATCACGATCTTGTGGCTGGGCTTCTTCGTTCTGGAGGGCTTCGACTTCGGCGTCGGGATGCTGCACCGGGTCATCGGCCGGGACGAGGCCGGCAGCAGAACGGCCATTAACACGATCGGGCCGCTGTGGGATGGCAACGAGGTATGGCTGATCGTGGCGGGCGCCGCGATGTTCGCGGCCTTTCCCGGCTGGTACGCGACGATGTTCTCGGGCTTCTACATCGCCCTCGTGCTGCTGCTGGTGGCGCTCATCGTGCGCGGCATCTCGTTCGAGTACCGGGGCAAGCGGGAGTCACCGCGCTGGCGCCGTAACTGGGACCGCCTGATGGTCGCCGGCAGCCTGCTGGCGCCGTTGCTGATCGGCGTGGCGCTCGGCGACCTGCTGCAGGGCGTGCCCATCAACGCCAGCCAGGAGTTCACCGGGTCGCTGCTGAGCCTGCTGCAGCCGTACGCGATCTACACCGGCATCACCCTGGTGCTGATCTGCGTGCTGCACGGCGCGACGTTCCTGACCCTCAAGACCGCCGGTGACGTGCGCGATCGCGCCGCGCGGCTGGCCCGGCGCGTTGCCCCCGGCACCGCGCTCGCCGTGCTGGCGTTCGCGTCCTGGACCCACGTCACCGCCGACAAGGGCGCCCTGCTGAGCCCGGCCGAGTTCGGCGCGATCATCGGGGCCATCGCCGCCGCCTGGTTCGTCCGCGACCGCCGGGAGGGCTGGGCGTTCGCCGCGACGACGGTCACCATGGCCGCCTGTGTGCTGTCGATCTTCGTCGACCTGTATCCGCGGGTCATGGTCTCCAGTACCAGCCCGGCCTTCGACCTGACCGTGCGCAACACGGCCTCCGGCTCCTACGCGCTCGGGGTCATGACGATCGTGGCGGTGATCGCGCTGCCGTTCGTGCTGGCCTACCAGGCCTGGAGCTATTACGTGTTCCGCCGCCGGCTCAGCGCCAGCTCGTTCGGGCCGGGGCGGTGATCGGGTGACTGGCCGCCGACGTGGTCTGATCGGGGAAACATCACCCGCGCCGGGTGGCCCGCGCGACCGGCCGGCCGGCTCGGATTAGACAGCGCGCCGCGCGGATAGGGGAATGGTCATGACCACACCGGAAGAGCACGTCGACGCGCTGGTCATTTTCGGCGCGACCGGCGACCTGGCCAAGCTGGAGACCTTTCCGGCGCTGGTCGGCCTGGTAGAGCGCGGCGTGCTGGATGTCCCGGTCGTGGGCGTGGCCAAGAGCGGCTGGGGACTGGAGCAGTTCCGCGGCTACGCGCGGGACTCGCTCATGCTGAACAAGCTAGACCCCGCCAGCCCGGCCGCCACCAAGATGCTCGGGCTGCTGCGCTACGTCGATGGCGACCTTGACGACCCGGGGACCTACCAGGCGATGTCGGATGCCGTCGGCGACGGCAGGCGGATCCTGTTCTACCTGGAGGTGCCGCCGCCGATCTTCGGCCGCATCGCCGAGGGCATCTCGAAGGCCGGGCGGTCCGCGGGCAACCGGATCATGGTGGAGAAGCCGTTCGGCACCGACCTGAACAGCGCCCGGAAGCTCAGCCAGCTCATGCACCAGTACTTCCCGGAGGACGCCATCTACCGGGTCGACCACTGGCTGGGCCTGGACCCGGTGGACAACCTGATGTTTGTCCGGTTCGCGAACTCGATCATCGAGCCGCTGCTGAACCGGACGCACGTGCAGAGCATCCAGATCACGATGGCCGAGGCCTTCGACGTCGCCGACCGGGGCAGCTTCTATGACCAGACCGGCGCGATCAGGGACGTGATCCAGAACCACATGCTGCAGGTCCTGGCCACCGTGCTCGCCGACCCGCCGGACGGCAGCGGCCTGGCCTCCTGGCGCGACGCCAAGTCGCGGATCATCGCGGCGCTGTCGCCGCTGGACGCCGCGGCGGCGGTCCGCGGCCAGTACAAGGGCTACCACGACGTCGCGGGGGTGGACCCGGGTAGCACGACCGAGACTTACGCGGCGATCCGGCTGACCGCGGACTCGTGGCGCTGGGCGGACGTGCCGATCCTGATCCGGGCCGGCAAGTGCCTGCCGGTCACCGCCACCGAGATGTCCTTCCGGTTCCGGCGCCCGCCGCATGACGCGTTCGGCCTCGGCCCGGCGGCCAGCGCCAACAAGCTGCGGGTCCGCATCCACCCCAACGACGAGACCGGGCTGCGCCTGGTGGGCAAGAAGCCGGGCGCGGGCTGGGCGCCGCAGGACCAGGAGCTCGTCTTCACCGAGCCGACGGGCTCGGACATGCGGCCCTATGACCGCCTCATCGGCGCCGCCCTGAACGGCGAGCGCTGGCTGTTCGCCCGGCAGGACACCGTCGAGGCGGCCTGGCGGGTGGTCCAGCCGGTGCTCGGCGACGTGGTCCCGACCCACCCGTATGAGAAGGGCACCTGGGGCCCGGCGGAGGCCGACGTGCTGCTGCCGCCCGGTGACGCGTGGCACGATCCGGCGGCCTGAGTCATGAGCCGGTGCCCGGCCGGGCCCTGACGTTGCGGCTGCGGGGGCGGGGGCGGGGGCGGCGGTGACGACGAGCCAGATGCTAGCGGGGGCGGGGCTGACGATTGTCCTCGCCGTGGGCTCCCAGGTGCTGGCGGGCCGCCTGCGCATTCCCGCGATCATCGTGTTGCTGCCCGTCGGGTTCGCCGCCGGCGCCCTGACCAGCGACATGAATCCGATCCGGCTGCTCGGGCTCGCGTTCCAGCCGCTGGTCTCCCTCGCGGTCGCGGCCATCTTGTACAACGCGGGCCTGCGGGTCACCCTGCGCCGGCTGACCGGTCATTCCCGCCGGATCGTGCTCCGGCTGGTCGTCATTGGCGCGCCGGTTACCCTGGCGCTCGGCGCGGTCGCCGCCGCGCTGCTGCTGGGGATGTCACGGGGCGCGGCGCTGCTGACCGGCGCGATCCTCGTGGCGTCCGGGCCCTCGGTCGTCCGGCCGCTGCTCGCCTTTGTCCGGCCGGCCGAGCGCCTGCGGCTGGTGCTGTCCTGGGAGGGCGCGCTGCTCGCCCCCGTCGGCGGCATGCTCGGGGTCCTCGCTTTCTATGGTGTGCTGGCCGGCGTCGACGCCCGCGGCCTGGCCGCGCAGGCCGGGCAGTTCCTGCTCAGCGCCGCGGTCGGCGTGGCCGGGGGGATCGTCGGAACGGCGGTGCTGTGGGCGGCGCTGCGTCAAGGCCGGCTCGGGCGCAATCTCGTCGCCAGCGTGCAGCTCGCCGTGGTCATCGGGGTGGCCGCCGGGTG
Source organism: Streptosporangiaceae bacterium (assembly GCA_035532295.1). Taxonomy (GTDB): domain Bacteria; phylum Actinomycetota; class Actinomycetes; order Streptosporangiales; family Streptosporangiaceae; genus DASUBV01. Next base: position 12,600 of record DATKRH010000283.1, on the reverse strand, counting down.
CGACCTGCTGCGCGCCGACGCGGGGCTGCTGGCCGCGGTCATCATCGGCCTGGCCCTGGCGAACCTGCCGGGCTTCCACCTTCCGGCCCGGCGGTTCCTGGAGACCATCGTTGACCTCATCCTGGGCGTCCTGCTGCTGTCGATCGCCGCTACGGTGACCGTGGCGACTCTGAAGGACCTGCTGCTGCCGGTGCTGGGCGTGGTGGCGGCGCTGGTGCTGATCGGCCGGCCGCTCGCGGCGCTGGCCGCCACCCGCGGGACCGACCTGACCAGGCGCGAGCGGTTCTTCATCGGCTGGATGGCGCCGCGCGGCGTCGTGGCCGCCGCCACGGCCGCCGCGTTCGCGGGACCGCTAGCGCCCCGAGGCGTTCCCGGCGCCGCCAAGATCCTGCCGGTGACGCTCCTGGTGATCGTCTTGACCGTCGCCTTTTACGCGCTGAGCGCGGCGCCGGCCAGCCAGCGCCTGGGCGTGCTGCGGTCGCCGCGCAGCCGGCCGCTGCTGGTCGGCGGGGAGGACTGGGTCATTGACCTGGGCCGGACGCTGCAGACGGCCGGGCTGGACGTGCTGATGCTGGCGGGCCTGGAGCCGCAGCGCGAGCGGATCAGGCAGGCCTCGCTGCCGCTGGCCCCCGCCGGGCTGCTGGCCTCGGTCACCACCGAGCGCACCGAGTTGTCGGGCGTCACGACGGTCCTGCTGCTGACCGCGGAGGACGACTTCAATGCCCTGGCCGCGGCGATGCTGCGGTACTCCATCGGCGACTATGTCTTCCGGCTGGGGCCGCCGGCCGACGGCCGGGGCGTGGTCGCCCCGTTCGCCGGCGGCCAGGTCCTGTTCGGTCACGCGCTGAACCGGTCCACCATGACCAGCAGGTACCAGGCGGGCGCCAGGATCGTGGCGCTGCCGGCGGGCTGCCGGCGGCCCGCCGGGCATGAGCTGCTGTTCGTCATGCGCGCCGACGGGCTGCTGGACCCCGCTACCCGGCAGCGCGTCCCGGCGCCGCACGAGGGCGACATCGTGATCCTGCTGAGCACCGCGACGGAAGATGTCGCGGCGGACTTAACCGCGGGCCGGCTAGACGCGCGGGCCGGCTAGACGCGCGGCCCGGCTAGACGCGCGGGTCGCGAGGTACGCGGAGGTCGCCCGGTCTGGCGGGCGGCCGTGATCCGGCCGGACTGGGCGGCGGTCGCCAGCAGCTGGTAATCCCGCTCGTTCTGGTCGGCGTACGCGGCGGCGAAGTCGGCGATCGCGTGGTCGAACACGTCCTTGCCGCCCAGGTAGGCCCCGATGGCGATCCGGTCCCCGGTCCGGGCGTGCGCCCGGGCCAGCGTCCAGCCGCACAGCTCGCCATAGGTGCGCATGCCGCGCGGGACCATCCCCTCGACGGGCGCCGAGAGCTTCCAGTCGCGGAGCGCGCGGACGTAGAAGTCGCGCCGCTGCCCGTCCAGCCCGGTGATCCGCTGCCAGCCGAGGAAGATGTCGCTCGCCGCCTGCATCAGCCGCTGGCCGGCGACCACTCGCTGCCCCTGGTTGTCGAACTCGCTCGCGCCGGCGAACTCGCTGAGCACGCTGGGCTGCGCCTCCTTGACCTGGAGGAACAACGGGTCGGCATCGTCGCGGCCCATCAGCAGGATGATCCAGCAACGGGTCCCGACGCTGCCGACCCCGACGACCTTCCTGGCCATGTCGGCGAACTCGAACTGCCGGATCAGCACCCGGTGGTCCTCCTCCAGGGTCTGCCGGTACTTCGACAGCAGGACGCTCATCCCCGCCGCCAGCTCGCCGGCCTCGACCCGGCCGGACACCAGATCGGCCAGCGGCACGACCAGCGGCGGATCGGCCGTGATGCGCGGCCTGCCGTTCACCAGCGCGGTCAGCTTGCTGAACTCCTGGAGGTTGTCCCGGCCCGGTGCCCGGGCGAGCCCTCTGGCGACCTGCTTGCGTCCGCGCCCGGCTAGCTGGGACTCATAACGGCCGCACAGCCGGTCCACGTCTTCCTGGGTGTACCAGACGTCCAGGTTGCCCTGGCCGGCGAAGGAGCGCATCGCCTGGCGGTAGCTGGCCACGGTCGCCAGCACGATCTCGCGCCGCCGGCGGCGGCCGAACCCGTTGCCCCGCCCGGCGATCTCCAGGCTGGCGGCTAGCCGCTTGACGTCCCATTCCCACGGCGCCGGCAGCGTCTCGTCGAAGTCATTGATGTCGAAGACGAGCCGGCGCTCCGGGGAGGAGAAGAACCCGAAGTTCGACAGGTGAGCGTCGCCGCAGGCCTGCACGATCAGCCCGGAGGCGGGCGTGGCCGCCAGGTCGTGCGCCATCACCAGCGCCGCACCGCGGTGGAAGCTGGACGGCGAGACCAGCATCCGGCAGTACCTGATCGGGACCAGGTCGGGCAGCCGGGTCGCCGCCTGCCGCTCCAGCAGGCTGACCGGGTCCGGCCGGCTAGCGGGCAGGGCAAGTGCCGCGTGGCTTTCCCGTGGCACCGCTGCCCTCGCGACCCGGCCGCGGGCCGCGCGACCCGCCGGGTCCAGCCGTTCCAGGGACAGCCGGGCGACCCCCGCGGACCGGGCGCGGCGGCGCGGGCGCCGGCTGCGGGCGGCGGCCGGCTGCGCGGCCGGTGCGGACATGGCAGCCTCCCCAGGCATCGCAGCGGCCACAGGCATCGCAGCGGCCACAGGCAGCTGAGCTGAAAGCTGCCGCGCTGGCCCGCGGATGGCCGCCACCAGACAGGATGTCCGCGCCGGCCCCTGGCTATGTCATCCCCAGCGGGTGAGCCGGCCGGCGCGGTCAGGGCTGGCCGGAGGCCGCCGGGTCGGCCGCCGGGTCCGGCGCCAGCCAGGACGACGCCACATAGGCGACCACCACGGCGACGATCGCCAGCGGCATGACGGCCACGCCGTCGGAGTAGAGCAGCAGCGTCGCCAGCAGCACCGAGGTCAGCGGCAGCCGGAGCATGACCGCGCACATCGCGCCGATGCCCATGGCCATCCCGGCGACCGTGGTCAGGCCGGGCAGGTGCGCGACCGCGATGCCGCCCGCGGCGCCCAGGAACAGTGACGGGAAGACCGGGCCGCCGCGGAAGCTGCCGAGGGAGAACCCGTAGGCCAGCCCTTTGCAGGCCAGCAGCAGGAGCAGGGTGCCCACCGTGTAGCCACTGGCGTGCGCGGCCAGGGACGGCAGCGCTGACTGGCCGGAGAACAGCACCTCGCTGAAGGACCTGCCGGTGCCCTCGGCGTAGGCGATCGCCAGCCCGGCGACGACCAGCCCGGCGACCGGAGTCGCCACCACCAGCCGGCCCTCGACGTGCGCCCGGACCAGCCGGCCAAGGCGCCGGATGGCGGTTCCGATGAGGGCCGCGGCCAGGCCGATGCCCACCGCCCAGGCGAACTCCGAGACGGTCGGGCTGCCCACCCGGGGCAGATCCGGTATCCGCAGCGAGAAGCTGCCGAGCCCGGTCCAGTCATTCAGGCCAATGAACACCACCGAGCCCACGCCCGCGGCCAGCAGCCCGGGCAGGAGGACTAGTTCCAGCGAGATCCCGCCGAGGCCGATGGCCTCCATCAGCAAGAACGCGCCCAGCAGCGGCGATCCGAACAGCGCGCTGATCGCGGCGAAGCTGCCGGCCGCGGCGACGACGGCCTGGGTCCTGGCCGGCGTGTCCCGGCGCAGCAACTGGACCGTGAGGGCCGCCAGGCCGCCGCCCAGGGCGATCAGCGGGGCCTCCGGGCCGAGGACGGCGCCCAGGCCCAGCGTGGCCAGCGCCGCCAGGAGCACGCCGGGTAGCTGGGCGGCGCCCGGCGCCCCCTTGGTGCTGAGCCCGTCCACCGGCGAGTGCCCGCCGGTGCCGGGCAGGTACCTGATGGTCAGACCGACCAGCAGGCCCGCCAGCAGCAGCGGCGGGGCGGGCCACCAGATCGGCGCGCCGTGAAAGCCGAGGCCGTCCGGCAGGCTCGTATAGGTCCAGTGCTGGAGCTCGCTGACCAGGCTCAGGAAGAAGTACGCCGCCGCCGAGATCGGCACCCCGATGATGGCGGCGATGACCAGCAGCACGATGTAGGGCTTGCTCCGGATCAGCGCGGCCGCGGCGGCGGGCGTCGTCATGGCCGCCTGCTCTCCCGTCTGCTAGCCCGCTGCGCCAGGCCGACCACCCGGCCCCCCGTTATCTGCGATTAGTAATCCCCCGATTACACTCTGACAGTCATGTTCCCGGTCGCCGTAGTGATCCGTGCACGGGGCTGAGGCGCGCCCGCGCACCCGGCCGCTCGACCCGCGGCTGCTGCGGTACGCCTCGGCGGCCCGCGGCTACCTGGTCACGACGGTCGCCCTGGGACTGGCCGGGACCGGCCTGATCCTGGCGCAGGCCGGGCTGCTGGCCCATGCCCTGGCCGCCGCCGCCACCGGAACGGGCGCCGGCGCGCTCGCCGGCCCGCTGATCGCGCTGGGGCTGGTGCTGCTCGGCCGGGCGGCCGTCAGCTACGGCGGCGAGGTGAGCGCCCTGCGGGCGGCCGCCGCGGTGAAGTCACAGCTGCGGGGCCGCCTGATCGACCGCGCCCTGGCGCTGGGCCCCGGCTGGCTGGGCGGCCGGCAGGGTGGTGGCGAGCAGAGTGGCGAGCAGCGTGGCGAGCTCGCCACGCTGGCGACCCGCGGGCTGGACGGCCTCGATGCCTACTTCGCCCGTTACCTGCCACAGCTGGCGCTGGCCTGCCTGGTGCCGCTGGCCGTGCTGATCAGGGTCGCGGTGGCCGACTGGCTGTCCGCCGTGATCATCGCGGTCACCCTGCCCGTCGTCCCGGTCTTCGCGATCCTGGTCGGGCTGCACACCAGCGCGCGGACGCAGCGACAGTGGGCCCTGCTCGGCCGCCTCGGCGGGCACTTCCTCGACGTCGTGGAGGGCCTGCCCACGCTGCGCATCTTCGGCCGCGGCCGGGCCCAGGAGGCGACGATCGCGCAGCTGACCGGTCAGTACCGGGCCGCCACGATGGCCACCCTGCGCGTCGCGTTCCTGTCCGCGTTAGTCCTGGAACTGGCGGCCACCCTCGCGACCGCGCTGGTCGCTGTCGAGGTGGGCCTGCGCCTGCTGGCCGGCCACCTGGGCTATCAGACCGCGCTGCTGGTCCTGCTGCTGACGCCCGAGGCGTTCTGGCCGCTGCGCAACGCCGGCGCCCAGTTTCACGCCAGTGTCGAGGGGGCCACGGCCGCCCGCCGGGTATTCGAGATCCTGCAGACGCCGCTGCCGGGGCGGGCGGGGCGGCCGGTGCCGCCTGGGCCGCCGGTGGCCGGGCTGATCACGGGAGCTCGCCGGGAGCTGCTGCTTGACCTGCGACATCAGGTCATTAGCCTCAACGGGGTGGTCCTGGCTTACCCCGGTCGCCCGGCACCGGCGCTGTCCGGGGTGACCCTGGAGATCTGGCCGGGCGAGCACATCATCGTCACCGGCCCCAGCGGCGCGGGGAAATCCTCGCTGCTCGCCCTGCTGCTCCGGTTCGCCGAGCCGACGGCCGGCACGATCGAGGTGGCCGGGACCGGGCTCGCCGGCATCGCCGTCGGTGCCTGGCGGGACCAGCTCGCCTGGGTGCCCCAGCGAGCGCACCTGTTCGACGACACGGTCGCCGCCAATATCGCGCTGGGGCGGCCCGGCGCCAGCCCGGCGGACATCCGCGAGGCGGCTCGGCTGGCCGGCGCCGAGCGGTTCATCGCCGGGCTGGAGGCCGGCTACCAGACCCCGGTCGGCGAGCGCGGACTGCGGCTGTCGTCAGGCCAGCGGCAGAAGATCGCCATCGCCCGGGCGTTCCTGCGCGACGCTCCGCTGCTGCTGCTGGACGAGCCCACGGCCCATCTCGACCCGTTCAGCGCGGGCCAGGTGCAGGAGTCCATCGCGGGCCTGATGGCCGGGCGCACGGTTATCCAGGTCACGCACGGCCGCGCCGGCCACGCGCGAACCGCTCGGCAGGTCTGCCTGGACGGCGGGCGGCTGGTCACCCCGCCGGCGGTGGCGGGACTCATCAGCGTCCGCCCAGGTGACCTGCCGCTGGCTGGCCCGCCGCTAGCCGACCCGCCGACGAGGCGGGCATGAGCGCCGCCGTTCCCGGCCAGGACGCGGCCGGCCCGATGCTCCGGCTGCTCGCGCTGGCCCGGCCGGAGCGGGGCAGGCTGCTCGCGGCGGTCCTCGCGGGTGCCGCGGCGAGCGGCTGCGGGGTCGCCCTGCTCGCGGTGTCCGGCTTCCTGCTGGCCCGCGCGTCCCAGCACCCGAACATCGTCGCCATCTCGGTCGCCGTGGTGGCCGTGCGGGGCCTGAGCGTGGGCCGGGCCGTCTTCCGTTACCTGGAGCGGCTGGGCACGCACGACGTGGCGTTTCGTGTCCTGGCCGAGGTCCGGGTCGCGATCTACCGGCGCCTCGAGCGGCTGGCGCCGGCCGGCCTGGCGGCCTTCCGGTCCGGCGACCTGCTGGCCCGGCTGATCTGCGATGTCGACGCGACCCAGGACCTGTTCATTCGTGGCCTCGCGCCGCCGCTGACCGCCGCCCTGGTCGGGGCCGGCGCTGCGACCGCCACGCTGCTGATCCTGGCGCCGGCCGCCGGACTGCTCGCGGCGGGCCTGCTGGTCGCCGGGGTAGTCGTTCCATGGCTGGCCGCCAGGTCCGCGCGGCGGGCGGCGCAGCGCACCGGGCCGGCCCGCGGTGAGCTAGGCGCGACCATCACCGACGCGCTGGCCGGGGCCGCCGAGCTGCACGCGTTCGGGGCGGAGCGAGCGGCGGTCCGCCGGGCCGCCGCCGCCGACGCGGAGCTGACCAGGCTGGCCCGGCGCACGGCCGTCGCCAGCGGGCTCGGCTCCGGCCTGACCGCCGCCGTCGCCGGCCTGACCCTGTGGGCGGTGCTGCTGCTCGGCGTGGCCGTCACCGGCGACGGGCGGCTGGGCCGGGTGCCGCTGGCGGTGATCACGCTCACCGCGCTGGCTGCTTTCGAGGCGGTGAACGCGCTGCCGGCCGCGGCCATCCAGCTCGGCCAGTCCCGCACCGCCGCGTGCCGCATCGCGGCCGTTCTCGACACCCCGGACCCGGTCCCCGAGCCGGCCCGCCCGGCCCGGCTGCCGGCCGGCCTCGCGACCGCCGGACCGGTCACGATCAAGCTGCGCGGAGCCCAGGTGGCCTACCGCCCGGGCGGACCCCTCGCGCTGGGCGGGTTCGACCTCGACCTGCCGCCCGGCCGCCGCGTCGCGCTGCTCGGACCCACCGGGTCGGGCAAGTCGACGGTAGCCGCGGTGCTGCTGCGCTTCGTCGGCCTGACGGGCGGGACGGCGTCGCTCAACGGACATGACCTGGCCGGCTTCCGCGGCGACGACGTCCGCTCGGTGATCCGCGGGCTGGCCCAGGACGCGCACATCTTCGACACCACGATCCGCGCCAACCTGCTGATCGGTGCGCCGGACGCGTCCGATGCCCAGCTCGCCGACGCCGCGGCCCGGGCCCGGCTGGCCGACTGGATCTCCAGCCTGCCGCAGGGCTGGGAAACTCCCGTGGGCGCGCACGGCGCGCGGCTGTCGGGGGGCCAGCGGCAGCGACTGGCGCTCGCCCGCGCGCTGCTGGCCGATCCCCCGGTGCTCGTGCTGGACGAGCCGACGGCTCACCTGGACCCCGGCAGCCGCCGCGACCTCGCCGCGGACCTGCTCGCCATCAGCCGGGGCCGGAGCACCCTGCTGATCACGCACGATCTGCTCGGCCTCGACCGGGTCGACGAGATCATCGTGCTCAGCGATGGCCTGGTCGCCGAGCGCGGCTCCCACGCCGAGCTCAGCAGGTCCGGCGGCCCCTACCAGCGGATGCTCCGGCTGGTCGGCGGCGATCAGCAGGACTCCCGGTGACCGGGACGCGCGCCATCACCCGCGACGGACGATCGGCCGGATCGCCCGGTCCGGGTGAGGCGGCCAGTCCGAGCCTCGCGCACCCTAGGCGGCTACTGGACTGTGCCCCTGCCGATCCGAGGAGGCCGCGACGGCCACGCCAGGGCGCGGAGTCGCCGCGCGCGTTGCCAAACACCAGCAGGGGCCCCACGGACGTTACGGGCTCCTGCTGCTCCTGCTGATCCTGACCTACCTGCTGTCGGCCTTCACCTCGGGCTCCTGGATCGGCGTCGTGCAGCTTCTGGTGTTCGTCGCCACCGGTTTCCTGGCGCTGCGCTCATCCGAACTGCCGCCACGGAGAACGCGCATGATCGCGGCAGTGGGCCTGACCGGGTCCGCGGTGTCTATCGGGCTGGCCGTCACCCGTCCCAGCGATGCCGCCGTCGCCGCGGCCAGCATCTGGACCGGGGTCCTGCTGCTGGCCACGGTGGTCGCCATCGTGCGCCGGGTCCTGTCGTTCGCCACCGTAACGGTGCAGAGTATCTACGCGGCGATCAGCGCCTATCTCATCCTCGGGCTGATGTTCGCCGCGTTCTACGGCGCCGACGCCCTGCTGCATGGCGGCCACTTTTTCGCCGACGGCCGGGCGGGTGATTCCAAGACCTACCAGTACTTCAGCTTCACCACGCTGACGACCCTCGGCTACGGCGACTTCACCGCGGCCGACAACGGCGGCCGGGCCATCGCCGTCATGGAAGCGCTGACCGGCCAGATCTTCCTGGCGACCCTGGTGGCCAGGCTGGTCGCCGCCTTCCGCGGCCCGGGCACCCAGCAGGCCGCGCCGGCCGATTCCGGCCACCCACCCGACCCGCCGCCGTCCTCGCGATCCGGGCCCGCCGGGCCAGGGCCGGGCGGCCAGCCGCTTGCCGGGCAGGGGCGGAGCCGCCGGCCACCTGCCAGCATGCGACCCGGTCATCAGCCGCGCCGCTCCCCGGACCAGGCGGCACGAGGCCGCCGGCGCGGAGCGCCACCGCCGCCGAGCCACTAGAGCCGTATCGACCGGACCCTTGCGGCTTCCGCTCCCCGATGCCGCGACGATCGCTCCGCGGCATGTGCGAACGTTGCTACCATGGTATGAACTACCGAGGTAGGATGGAGATGTGAAAGTAGACAAACTGAGTGTCTCATTCGATGCAGAACTCGGTGATGCCGTACGGTCGGCGGCTGTCCAGGCGGGCAAGCCGCTGTCGTCGTGGCTGGCTGAGGCGGCGGCGAGCAAGTTGCGGGCCGAGGCGCTGGCCGAGTTTCTCGACGGCTGGGAGACTGAGCACGGCGTGCTGACTCCCGGGGAGATCGCCCGGGCCGAGCAGGAACTCGGGCTGCGCGCCGCTGACAGCGCCGCGTGAGCGCGCTGGTCCTGGACGCGGGGGCGCTGGTAGCCGTTGACCGGGATGACCGCGCCATGATCGCCCGGCTGCGGGCGGCGGAGCAGCAGGGGCTGGAACTGCGGAGCAACGCGATGGTGGTCGCTCAGGTCTGGCGCGACCGACTGGGCCGCCAGGCCGGCCTGGCGCGGCTGCTGCGCGCGGTCGACGTGCGCCCGGTAGAGCACTCGGACGGCCGCGCGGCTGGCGTCCTGCTGGCCGCGGCGGGCACGGCTGACGCGATCGATGCCAGCGTCGTGCTCCTGGCCGGGCCCGGCGACCGGATCCTGACCAGCGATCCGGATGACCTGACGCGGCTGGCGGCGGCCGCTGCCAACCGGCCCGTGATCGTCGCCTGCTGAATGACCGCTGCGCGGCATGAGAGCGTGACGACCGAGCGGTCTGATGTCGGCGCCGGGCCTAGCCTGGTGCGGTGACGTCACGACGCATGGGCGCATGGATAGCGGCCAACTGGTGGGCTGGTGTTCTCCTCATGGTGGGACTCGCACTCGCCGTCGCGGTGATCTGGCCGGTTACGGACATGATCGCCGGACATGACGTCGGGGCCATTGCCGGACCAGCACGTGCCGCCCGGCTGCCGGGAGCGCGCGAGGCGGTCCGGGCCCAGTTGCTGACTCTCGGTGCCGGCTTGTTCGCCGCCGGCGCGCTGGTGTACACCGGGCTGAACTTCAGGCTGTCGCGGCAGGGCCAGGTGACTGACCGCTATACCAAGGCCATCGAGCAGCTCGGCTCCGACAAGGTTGATGTGCGCATCGGCGGTATCTACGCCCAGGAGCGCGTCGCCCGTGACTCGGCCAGAGACCACTCCACCGTGATGGAAGTCCTGACCGCGTTCATCCGGGAGCATTCCTGGGAACAGCGGCAGTCTGCGGGCGAGAATCCGGTGCCACCTGAGCGTAGTCGGGTGCCACGTTCTTCAAGGCCGAGCTTACAAACGCCCGCTTCTTCCGCGCGAAGCTCGCTGGCGCGGTCTTCTACGAATCCGATCTCACCAGGGCGATCCTCATCGAGGCGGACCTGAGCCGGGCGAACATGACTCGCGCCACACTCACGGACGCCGAAGTCACAGAAGCTGACCTTAGCCGCGCGAATCTTGCCGGAGCAGATCTTGCAGGAGCAGGATTCGCTCGCGCCACGGTCACCCAAGCAGGATTGCTGAGTGCCAACCTCGCGCGCGCAGACTTTACCGGCGCCGACCTGTCTGGTACGACGTTCCCCTCGGCGGTCGCGCCCCCGGATGGCTGGGTCCGAGACCCTGAATCAGGACACCTGATGCGAGTTGTGGCCGGCCAGGCGCAGACGTAAGCGCACTGGGTGCGCCTCGCCGGTGATCGAGATGGCCCCGCCCGACGGCAACCCACAGCTGGTTGGGGTGGCGACGCGGCTGTGGGTGAGCCCTGCCGCCTGGCAGCCCCTCACCGCGACGGCCTCGGCTGGGTCGGTGACGACGACGACGACGCCGACCAAGGTCGTCTGGGACATGGGCGACGGGAGCACCGTGACCTGCGACGGCCCCGGCACACCCTACGACCCGTCGTCACATGCTGCGACGACGACCTGCTCCTACACCTGGTCGACGGCGGGCACCTTCACCGTGACCGCCACCATCTACTGGTCTGTGACCTGGGCCGCGGCCGGCGCGGCGGGCGGGGGGAACCTCGGCGTCCAAGCCGGCCCGGCCACCGAAGCGACGGTGCTCGCGCTCCAAGCCGCCCCGGCGAGCTCGAATGCTGCCACGGTATTCTCCCTCCAGGTCGCGAAGACCGACGCGGACGGGGTGGCCTCGCTCGCCGCGGCGGGCGAGGCGAGCTTGGTCCAGCTCGGGGCAGGGAGCTGACGATGTCCGTCACCGTGCTCGGCGCGGTCCGCTCGTGCGGGACGACCACGCTTGGCGTCGCGCTGGCGGCGACGTGGCCGGCGGGCCGCCGCGTGCTCCGGGTCGAGCTCGATCCTGCCGGTGGAACCCTGGCTGGGGCGTCGGGGTGGGCGGCTGAGCCGAGCCTGGTGTCGGTCGCCGCCGCCGCCCGGCGTACGAGCGACCCCGAGGCGATCTGGGCGCACTGCCAGCACCTGCCCGAGGGCGCGTCGGTGCTCGCCGCGCCTGCCGGCGCGGAGCAGACGCGCGGCGCGGTGGGGATGCTCGCCGGCCTCCTTGACCGCCTCGGTGAGCTGGACGCGGATGTGCTGGTCGATGTCGGCCGGCTCGACGCCGCAGCACCGATGCCCCCTGTCGCCTCCGGCGCGGGGCGGGTCGTGCTGGTGGCTCGGCCACGCCTTTGCGACCTGCACGCGCTCGCCACGTTCGTCGAGGCCCGCACCGTCGGTGCCAGCCGGCTCGAAGCCGGCCGGATGGGCCTGGTGCTCGTGGGGGATGGCCCCTACCCCGACGACGAGGTCGCCGGGGCGCTCGGCATCGAGGTGCTCGGACGTCTCCCCTGGGACCCGCAGGCCGCCGAGCAGCTCACGTCGCTGCCGGCCTCGGACCGCCAACTCCGGCTCTCCCCGCTCGTGCGGGCCGCACGCACCCTGGCCGACCGCCTCGTTGCCGACACCGCACCGACAGCCGCCGTGGCGGCCGGCGATCCTGCACCAGCTGCGGGGTCGCTGCGGGTGCGGATGCTCCGGCCGTTCCGGATCGGCGCGGCCGTGGGGACCGGGAACGGGAGTGCAGGTCGCGAGGGGGCGTCGACATGAGCACCGAGCACCGCCTGGCCGAGCGAGCATCAAGCGACCGAGAGCTGCTGGACCCGGCACCGGTGGACCGCGCGCTGATGGACCACTCCCTCGTGGAGGGGCTGCGGGCCGAGGTGCTCGCCGCGCTCTCCGAGCGGACCCGGGACCACCAGGCAGCTGGCCGGCCGCCGCTCGGGCCGGCCGACGAGCAGGCGCTCGGACGCCAGCTGATCGCAGACGCCTTGGAGCGCCGGGCCCGCGAGGCGCTCGGTGCCGGGGAGGCGGTGATGTCCGAGGGCGAGGAGGACCTCCTCGCCCGGGCCGTCTTCGACGCGCTGTTCCGCCTGAACCGCCTACAGCGCCTCCTCGACGACCCGGCGATCGAGAACATCAACGCGAACGGCTGTGACGTGCTGTGGGTCCGCTACGCGGATGGCCGGCGCGAGCAGGTGGCGCCGATCGCGGACTCCGACGCCGAGCTCGAGGAGATGCTGCGCACTGCGGCGGCACGGGTCGGGATCGGCGAGCGGCGCTTCGACCGGGGCTCGCCGCGGATCTCCCTGCAGCTGCCCGACGGATCGCGGCTGTTCGCGCTGATGGCCGTCGCGGCGCGGCCGTGCGTGTCGATCCGTCGCCATCGCTACCTGCGCG
>DATKRH010000282.1:0-4566 GCA_035532295.1 Streptosporangiaceae bacterium | reverse complement strand
TCCCACAGCTGGCATACCGACAGCAGCGGGTACGCCGACGTGTACCTGCGCGGCCCATCGGCCGGGCAGGTCATCAGTGTGACCGCGGGCTCTGCACGCTGCACCACCGTCACAGAGTAATGAACAGGCAGAATTGGGCGGCTATGGGCAGCACACAGAAGCCGCCGCAGCCGCCCAGGGCGAGCCCAGCGAGCGGCCGGCTGCGGGAAGCGGCGAAACAGCGCAACCTGACCAGCCGGGAGGCCGACCGCCACGAAGGGCTGCGGGCGTTTCCACCGAAAGAAACAGGCCAGCGTTCGGGGATCTGAGCCTCCGGAAGGAAAGACAACCGCACGACTCAGTCAGTGCAGGCCCCGGTCTGACCCACCTCTACCTGCGGGCACAGGCGATAGCGGTGGTGAGCGCCGCGACGATCCTCGAGCCGCGCTTGACGAATCCGAGGAAGCGCATCATCTCGGCGACCAGTTGATCCTCGGTCCGTAGCAGCGTGTCCGACTCGATCCAGCGCACCAACGCGACCAGCTCATCCATTGAGTAGTCATCGATGCTGCCGCGCCGACCGTATATCGGGCATTGGCCGTACCGGCGGGCCGCCGGCGCAGGGTTCGCGGCAACAGCCTGTTCCGGGGCTGGATCGCTGGGGCCGGGCGCGCGCTGCCCGTTGTCCGCGGCGGCCAGGGCTGCCCGGTAGGCGACGGCGGCGCGGGCGATCTCGTCTTCGCGGTGGTAGAACCAGTCCTGGCTCCAGATGCGGTGGAAGGTCCAGCCGAGCCGTTCGAGGTGTTCCTGGCGGAGCCGGTCGCGGTCGCGGGCGGTGGCTGATGAGTGGTAGGTGGCGCCGTCGCATTCGATGGCGAGGATCATCTGGCTGGGCCGGGCCGGGTGCTTGGCGGCGAAGTCGATCCAGTAGCCCGAGCATCCGTACTGGGCGATCAGCGGGATCCCGGCGGCGGTCAGCTGTGCTTCGACGTCTCGCTCGAAGGGATTGAGGTCCGGCTTGTCTTTGGCGACGTTGCCCAGATCGGAGCCGCCGGACTCGGCGTAGGCGAGGTAGCGGTGCAGCATCTGGGCGCCTTGGGAGCGCAGCCTGGCCGGGTCCATGTCAGCGGCGGCGAACGATGACACCACGGTCATGCGGGATCTGGCCCTGGTGATGGCGACGTTGAGCCGCCGCTCGCCGCCTTCGTTGTTGACCGGCCCGAAGCGGTACAGCATCCGCCCGTCGGGGTTCTTGCCGTAGCCGATGGTGAGGATGATGGCGTCCCGTTCGTCTCCCTGTACCCGCTCCAGGTTCTTGACGAAGAACTTCTCCTCAGCCGCCCGGGCGGACGAGACGCCGTCAAGGAATGCGGCCAAAGCGTCGTCGGTCTCCCGGGCCCGCCGCAGCGCTTCCTGGATGCGGTTGGCGTGCTTGATCCCCATCGCGATCACGCCCAGCGACGCACAGGGACGTGTCCTGGCATGGTCGGCGACCAGTTCGACAACCTGGGTTACCTCGTCGGAGACCGAGTCTTCCTGCCCGGTCCGGCCGGGCCGGAACGGCACCAGGACGTGGGAGAGGCAGTCCGCGCCGGCCACCCCCGGGAAGGTCGTCAGCGCCCAGTCGTACAGGTTGGGCTGGGCGTTGGAAAACGCGATGAGCCGCTCGTCCTCGGACCGGTAGTGCCAGTTCAGCGTCCGGGTGCCCTTCGGGGGCGGGAGCAAAGCGCCCATGACGTCCAGGATCGACTCCATGTTGCGCGTCCCGGCCATCGCTCCGAACGCCTCGGCTTCTGCTTCCTCGTCGTCTTCCCCGCCTCCGGAGGTGCTGAAGAAACTGGTGGGGGGCAGCTGGTGAGGATCACCGGCGACGACCGCGCGGTCGGCGCGCATCAGCGCCCCGACCGCGTCGCCCGGGGTGACCTGCGATGCCTCGTCGAAGATGACCACGTCGAAGCACTTCTGCGCGGGCAGCAACTGCGACACGACCAGGGGCGACATGGCCCAGCAGGGCCTGAGCGCACCAAGCACGTTGGGGGCTGCCTGGAACAGCTGCCGGACGGGCAGGTGACCGCGCTTGAGGCGCGCCTGGTGCTCGATGACATCGGATTCCGCCGGGTAAGCGTCCCGGGCGCGGGTGGTGTGCTCGGCCACGGCCCGCCGGACCCGGACCGCGGTGCTGGCGATGTGCGCCCGGTCAGCGGCGCCGAACTCGGCGACGGAGCGCAGGTGGGACTGGCCGTCGAAAGCACCGATGCGCCGGTCCGCGATCGACACGGTGTCGAGGATCGACGACAGCCAGACATGCTCGATGCAGGCGACGGCCTGGTCAGCGCTCAGGTGCCGGTACGCGATCTCCTCGGCCAGCGGCCACAGGCCCGCGCCGCGCAAAGCGGTACGCAGCCGCGATAGCTCGGGCAGCTTGTAGAGAGTCTGCGCATCAGCGAGCAGGGCCTGCAGGTGGGCCTGAAGTTCGGGAATCGACAGCTTCGCCAGGCTGCCGGTGCCTTCCCAGCCGGCCAGCGTCTGCAATTCGACGCAGAACTGCCCGAACGCGCCCTCTGTTCCGGCCAGGTCGGAGGGCAGATGCGGCCGCCCATCACCGACCGCCGCCTGCCGCCAGTCGGCACGCTGGCCTGCGGCGGCTGCGACCGACGCGTACAGGACCGCCGGCTTCGGTTTGCCCGCACGCCACAGGCTCAGCGCCTGCTTGCGCGCGCGCCGGTATCCACTGCTGGCGACCCACGTCCGGATATGGCTGAATGCGCCGCCGCTCCCCGGGGCCAGCGCGACCTCGAGTTCGTCGAGGGAGGCGTCGAAGACAGCGGGGTCGAAGACAGCCAGGCTCCCGGCGACACCGTTGAGGAGGCTGAGCGTGCCGATCCACGACTCGACACTTCCGGGAGCGGACAAGCCGCAGTCAGCGATGGCCCGTTCCAGGCGCGCGATGGTCTGCGGCAGTGTGTGACTGGCGAGGGTCCGGACCACATCGAGGGCCGCGGCGGCACCGTGCTCGGTGGTGACCGTGTCGGCGGCGAACGCGCCCGCCCACGGGCTGTTCTGCCCGGAGACGGTTATCCCCCCGAGGCCGATGAAAGAGCGCAGATCCTCTCTGGCATGCCGGAAGGCGCGTTCGTCGAGCCGGTCGAGCACAGAAGCGGGGAGCCGCTGGGTGGACGTCGCGTTAGCTGGGATCCCGGACAGCCTGGAGTAAAGGTCGTAAGCGCTGATGCCCCAGGGTTCGCGGACCGCGTGCAGCGCTTCGGATCTGGCGGCCAGGACCTGCCGGTGCCGGAGCAGGCTTTCATGCTGGGCGGTCAGGTCGGGCTTGGCGATGCTTGCTGTCCGCTCCAGCGTGCGGGCCAGGTCGGCGGCCAGCTTCCGTTTCGATCCTGCGCCGTCGTGCAGGTCGAGCACGAGGTCCGCCAGCCCGGCCCTGGCAAGCCGGTCCAGGACCGCGTCGATGGCGGCGCGCTTTTCTGCCACGAACAGGATGCGCTGCCCGCGGGCTGACAAGGTGGCGATCAGGTTCGCGATCGTCTGTGACTTGCCGGTGCCGGGTGGCCCCTCGATGACCAGATCAGCGCCACCAACGGCACAGTTGATGGCATAGGACTGGCTGGCGTCGGCGTCCAGGACCAGGAACTCGTCCGCGAGCGGGACGGTGTCAGGCTGGCTGAGGCCCACGGCCGGGTGACGGGCACGTACCGCGGCGCGGGCCTCCTCGTCCCCGGCGATCGCGGAGATCAGCTCGGAGCCGAGCAGAGTGTCCGCCGCAGTCTCAAGGTCGAGCACCATGGGCAGCTTGACGTAAGAGAAATTACCCATAACGATGCGCGGGGTCACCGAGAAGC
Source organism: Streptosporangiaceae bacterium (assembly GCA_035532295.1). Classification (GTDB taxonomy): domain Bacteria; phylum Actinomycetota; class Actinomycetes; order Streptosporangiales; family Streptosporangiaceae; genus DASUBV01. Next base: position 733 of record DATKRH010000282.1, on the reverse strand, counting down.
CCGCAACATCCGAGCACGCCTTGGTGAGTCTCTCGAAAAGCAGCGCTGGGTCTGGCGGCGCTGCCTCCTGGTCGAGAAGTTCCGCCAGGTCGTCCCGGTCGAGTTCGATCCGGTACTCGGTCTTGAGCAGGTGCAGCAGGGTCGGGTTGACCTCCCACTCCCCTGGCAGGCCGACATCGAAGTCCTCACCAGCCCCGGTCCGCGGATTGAGGGCCGCCTGCCGGAGCAGCACCGACGCGGCAGGGGTGGCCGCGCCGCGGGAGTTGGTCCACGTCGCCATGCCCCACGCCAGGAACAGGGTCTGCAGGCCCCGCTCCTCGTAGTTCTCGGTTGCCTTCGCCTTGACGGTGCGTGCCCGCCGCGCAGCCGCCGTGAGCGCGGGGTCCCCGAACATGACCGACAGCCGCACCGTCTGGGACGACAGCAGGGCGTCGACAGCCACCGTGCTCGCCCCAGAGCCAGGGCCGATGTCGAGGGTTCCCTGCTTCAGATCCCGGTAGTACAGCAGCGTGTTCCGGCCACCGAGGTCGACGAGTTCACCGGTCCACGTCTTGACGGCCCGGCTGACAAGGTCTACCCGGCGATCGCCGACCGGGGGCACCGGGCCAGCCGCGGTCATAGCGACTCTCCCATAGCTGACCTGGACACGCAGCCCTCCCAGGGTTGTGTGAACACGCAACGTTCTTGTGACCCATCCAGGGTCTGAACCAGGCCGCCGCCCTGACTGTAGACG
>DATKRH010000281.1:0-4094 GCA_035532295.1 Streptosporangiaceae bacterium | reverse complement strand
CAGCTCTGGTGGGCTCGCGCACATTCGCGGGTTCTGGATGCGCTGGGCTGCCTGGCGCAGCGGCGGGCGGCTTCGGGCGGGGTGCAGGTGGCCCGTGCAGGTGCGGGGTGGTCATTCCTGAGGGGTGGGTGGCGCGGCAGGTGTTGACGGCCTGATTCCCTGAGTATCCCGGCCGGGTGTCCGGCCACGCTCTTTCGCGATGTCTGCTTGCTCGCGGTCATGGGGGGCCAGGATCTGGGTTGTCCTCACCTGAACTGAGGGATCCCTCCTCGCCTCGTTTTGCGCCGACTGCGAGGAGGGATCCGAGGCGGTGTGTCGCCCGTGTCCATCGTATGGCCGTGCCCGCTGCCGGCCGGTGCCTATGCGGCGGCTGGCAGGCAGGTGGAGTTCCCTCGTCCGGATTGCCCGTCGTGCGCCGGGCGGATGGTCTTGTGGTCTGGCTACTGGCGGTATGTGCGGGTGGCGGGCCGCTGCCGGAAGATCTTCGTGCCGAGAGTCCGCTGCGGGCACTGCCGGGTGACTCATGCCCTGCTCCCGGCGTTCGTGCTGGCCGGGCGGCTGGATGTCGCGGAGGTGGTCGGCAGGGTCGTGGCGGGGGTCGCCGGCGGCCTGAGCGGGGTGCGGCCGGCGGCTGCCCGGGCTGGGGTGCCGTATACGACGGCGCGCGGGTGGGTGCGGCGGTTCAGGGCCCGTGCCCGGGATCTCGGCGTGGCGTTCGCGGCGCTGGCCGTCGATCTGGGCGGGGACGCGATCCGCCCGGCCGCTGACCCCGGCCGGTTCGCGCTGGCCGCGATCACCGCGGCGTTCGGCGCGGCGTGCGGCCTGCCGGGGTGGGCTGCGCTGGGGCGGTGGCGGTTCGCCTGCGCGGTGAGCGGCGGGACGCTGATCGCGGCCAACATGATCTCGCCCTGGCTGATCGTCGGCAGACGGCGTTTCATGCCTCCTGTCCCGTTAAGCACGGGCAGGAACGGAGGACGGCATGGACCGCAAGGGGCAGGAAGAGGTGACACTGCACCGCTGGGCAGTGATCGCGGAGGCAGCCGGCGCCCGGCTGACGCCCGCGGAACGGGGCGTGCTGGTGCGGCAGATAGCCGCGCGGGAGCACCCGCACCCCGACGGGTCACGCCGCCGCTATTCGCGGGGGACGGTCGACCGGTGGATCCGGGCATGGAAATCCGGGGGCCTGGAGGCCCTCAGGCCCTCGCCCCGCGCCGACACCGGCGCGGTCCGCGCCCACCCGGAACTGTTCGCCGAGGCCGCCGCGCTGCGGCTGGAGCTGCCGGGACGCTCGGCCGCCCAGATCGCCTCGATCCTGTTCCACCGGCACGGGGTCCGGGTCGCCGAGCGGACCATCCGCGGCCAGCTCCGCCGCGCTGGCCTGCACCGCGAGGCCCTCGCAGCCGAGCCGAAGGCGTTCGGCCGGTACGAGGCCGGCCGTCCGAACGAGCGGTGGATCACCGACGTGCTCGTCGGCCCGCCGGTCCCGTTCCCGAGGAAAGAGGGCTCGGTGCGGGCCCGGCTGTTCCTGATCGTCGATGATCATTCCCGGCTGCTGGTCGACGGGCGGTTCTTCGCCCACGAGAACGCCCGGGCGTGCCAGGACCTGCTGCGCCGCGCCGTCACCCGCCGCGGTGTCCCCGACGTCCTGTATGCCGACAACGGGGCTCCGTTCTCCAATGCGTGGCTGGCGCGGACATGCGCGGTGCTGGGCATCCGCCTGGTGCACTCCCGGCCGTATTCCCCGCAGGGGCGCGGGAAACAGGAACGGCTGAACCGCTATATCCGCGAGGCGTTCCTGGCCGAGGCCACACATCAGGGCATCGAGTCCCTCGACGCGCTGAACGACCTGTTCACCGCGTGGGCCGGGCAGGTCGCTAACCGGCGGGTGCACGCCGAGACCGGCGAGCCCCCGATCGAGCGGTTCGAGAAGACCGGGCCGCACCGCCAGGCCGATCCCGCCCGGCTCGCCGAGGCGTTCCGCTGGTCGGTGACCCGCAGGGTGACCCGCACCGCCACCGTCCCGCTGGAAGGCAACGCCTACGCCGTTGACCCGGCGCTCGTCGGCCGGCGGGTCGAGCTGCGCTATGACCCCGAGGACCTGTCCCGGATCGACGTGTTCCTCGACGGCGTCCGAGCCGGCGCCGCGACGCCGTTCGTGACCCGCCGCCACGTCCACCGCGCCGTCCCGCAGGCCGCCAGGCCGGAGCCGGCCCCGACCGGCATCGACTACCTCGCCATGGTCGCCGCCGCCCACGACGAAACCGCCGGCACCGGGACGAAGATCAACTTCGCCCAGCTCGCCATGCTCGCCGCCGAAGAGCAGGACAGGACGTGAGCGCCGCGCCCTGGGCCGCGCACTTCGGGCTCACCCGCACCCCGTTCGGCAAGTCCATCCCCGCCAGGGACCTGTTCGCCCGCCAGGCCCACGCCGAGGCCGTCGCCCGGATCAGCTTCTGCGTGGCCGAGTCCGCGCTCGGCGTGGTCACCGGTGACGTCGGCGCCGGGAAGACCGTCGCGGTCCGCGCCGCCGTCGCGGCCCTGGATCCCACCCGCCACCAGGTCATCTACATCGCCAACCCCGCGTTCGGCACCCGGGGCCTGTATGTCACGATCGTCCGCTCCCTCGGCGCCCAGCCCCGCTACCTCAAGGCCGAGCTGATGGCCCAGGCCGCCGACCTGCTCGCCGCCGAGACCGCCGAGCGGCACCGCCGCGTCGTCTTGATCCTCGACGAGGCCCACCTCCTGGACCCCGCCCAGCTCGAAGAACTCAGGCTGCTCACGAACTCCGAGATGGACTCCGCGTCCCCGTTCGCCGGCATCCTGGTCGGCCAGCCCACCCTGAGCCGGCAGCTGCGCATGGGCATCTTCGCCGCGCTCGACCAGCGGATCGCCACCCGGTTCTCCATCAAGGCGATGGACCTCGCCGAATCAGCCGCCTACCTGCGGCACCACCTGTCCCTGGCCGGGCGGGACGACCCGCTTTTCGCCGACGACGCCATCGCCCGGCTGCACCGCGTTTCCTCCGGGCTGCCCCGCGCCCTCAACAACGCCGCCACCGCAGCGATCATCGCCGCCGCCGCCGACGGGAAGGACCTCATCGACGACGCCTGCGCCAGGAAAGCAGTCGCCGAGCTCACCCGCGACTGACCATGCCCGGCGAAACCCCGCCGCGCCCCCCGGCCGCCGCCGGCTCCCGGGCAGCGGACCCGGCGGGCGTCATGAACCCCACCGTGGCCGCCCGGATCCGCCAGCTCGCAGCCCAGGCCGAGCACCGCCGCGCGATCGCCGAGTTCCGCGCCCGCCGCGCGGCCGACCAGCAAGCCCGCATCAACGCGCTGCTCCTCGAAACGATAGCCGCGCTCGCCAGCCTGCTCGGCGCACCACCTAACCCCCGGTCCGGCTGACACAGCAGCCGGGAACTCACACCATGGCCCGGCCGGGCCACCTCGCACACCACCGCGGGCCATCTTCCCCGGCCTGGGATCCAGGCCAGCCAGCCTCACCAAGCCAAGCCGACACGTGAACCCGTAAAGCCGCCGGACCATGTGCAAACAACGCGACCGCTAACAGCAGCGAGACGCGTGCGTACTCCTCCTCGGTGCGCCGTTCGACCCAGTCAATGAGCATGGCTTGCCGAGTGCAGGTGGTGGCCTTGCGATGGCGCCCAGAACAGATGAAGTAGGGGTAGATCACGCCGTGGCGGTTCTTGGAGTGCATCACCAGCAGCCGATGACCACAGCTGCCGCAGAAGATGCTGCCTTTCAGATAATGATCATGCTGCTGTTGTCTATCCCCGGCACTGTTGTGCGCGGCGAGGACGTCCTGTACCCGCTGCCAGGTGCTCGGGTCCACGATCGCCGGGTGGCGGCCTTCGTAGCGCACGCTGCGGAAGACCACGTCGCCGAGGTAATAGGGGTTGGTCAGTATCTTGTGCAGTCCTGAGCGGCCGAGTGGCTTAGTGGGTGGCTCCGTAAGTTCGTTGCGGGTTCGGAGTCGGGTTCGTGCCCGAGGCCGGCGAGGTGAACGGTGCAGGCGGTGTCGAGTGCTTCCTGCGGGGTTCCGGTGGGGTAGCCGGTGAGCAGGAGGGCGTCTTC
>DATKRH010000280.1:0-2168 GCA_035532295.1 Streptosporangiaceae bacterium | reverse complement strand
CATCGCCGACGGCCACGGCCAACGACGGCTCACGAAGTGATCTGACGCCATGCGGTCCGCAGTGCCTCAACATCTTCGCGTGGGAACGCCCGGCCCCATTGAGAGCGATAGTTTTCCTCACCGAGTTCTGATACTGCATTGTCAAAACCGTTGAGGACGGCTCTTGCCAGGGCATCTATCGTATAACATCCAGACCATATCACTGTGTCTTCACTGTCAGGCGAGTTCCGGTCGGGAGCCTTGGCGAGGCGTATCTTGACGTCGGAGCCACAGCCTGAAAAAACCACCGGAATGCAGTTGGTTCGGCTTCAAATTCAGCGTGAGCGGTTGCCGCGCCTTGGGTGACTGACTTGACCGCGCGCAGAAGGTACTCGGGGCCGCCGGTAACGTCCGAGGCGATGGCCTCTGCCTGGCCGTGATCGTCTGAGATTGTACAGACAGCCCAGCCGCGATAACGCAGGGTCCAAATGAACGATAGGCCAGCCATGTATCTCCTGCTCGTCTGTAGTCAAACACATACCTTTGATTGTGGACCGGCTGATCGCCCCTGCCATCACGGTCCCTCGATCGGCCATATGCCGCCGAGTCCACCCCGAGGTGTCATCCATGCTCGGACAAAGGTAAACATTCACCTGGGTGCCTGATGGGCCAGTTTTCGTGACGTTGCGTGACTGAGCACCTCACGGGCGATCTTTACCGAGCCGGCCCAGCGTGTCGGCTTGCTTACAGCCGGCCGACCCTGATGATGGTGTCCTGTGACCGGGTTTCCGCCGCCTGCCGAGGGATGCGCTTCGTGCGCTGCCCGGGATGAGGCGATCGCGGAGCAGGGGCGGGCGATCGGGGAGCTGCGGGCCGAGGTCGCGGACCTGAGGCGCCGGCTGGGCCGCAACAGCGGGAACTCCTCGATGCCGCCGTCGTCCGATGACCTGCCGGGGAAGGTGCCGCCGAAACGCGAACGGCGCGCCAGGGGCAGTGGCCGGAGCCGGGGGAAGCAGCCGGGAGCGCCGGGAACGTCGATGACCCGGGCGGAGCCCGATGAGGTGATCGACCACCACCCGGAAGGGACGTGCGGCTGCGGGGCGGACCTGGCCCTGGCTGAGGATCTGGGGGTGGCCCGCTCGCATCAGCAGCTGGAGGTGCCGCTGGTGACGGCGCGCCGCGTCCAGCATGACCTGCATGAGGCCCGGTGCGGCTGCGGCGAGGTGCACGTGGCGGACCGCCCGGCGGGGGTACCCGCCTCGGCGGTGAGCATCGGCCCGAACCTGCGCGCCCTGGCCGTCTGCCTGGTCGTTTACCAGCACGTGCCGGTGGCGCGGTGCGCGGAGCTGATCGCGGACCTGACCGGCGCGAGCGTCTCAGCGGGTTTCATCCATTCCTGCCTGGCCAGGACCGCCGGCGTGATCGCGGACGTGGTCAAGCTGATCAAGACGCTGATCACCGCCGCGGCGGTCGCCGGGTTCGACGAGACGACGCTGCGGTGCGGCCCCGCCGGGACCAAGAAGTACGTGCAGGCCGCCGTCACCGAGCTTTACTCGCTGTTCTTCCTGGGCCGGCGCACCCTGAAATCGTTCCGCGACTTCGGGATCCTGCCCGCCTTCGCCGGCGTCATCGTCTCGGACAGGTACGTGAACTACTTCCACGACGACTGGAAGCACATCACCGGGAATCAGGTGTGCCTGGCCCACCTGATCAGGGACTATGAGGACGCCGCCGAGAGCTACCCGAAAGCGGTCTGGCCGGTTCAGGCCCAGCGGGCGCTCCGCGGCCTGATCGCCGCCTGGCACAAGGCCCGCGACGCCGGCCAGCCCGCGATCCCGCCGGACATCGCCGGGCCGCTGCTGCGGGAGTTCCGCCACGCCGTCCTCGCCGGGCTGGCTGGCGTCCCCCGCGTCCCCGGGCCGAAGCACACCACCGCCCAGCGCCCCGGCCGTGACCTGCTCGAATTCTACCGCGACCGACCGGAAGACGTGACCCGGTTCTGCGATGACACCGCGATCTGGCCCACGAACAACATCAGCGAGCGCAGTGTACGGCCCCTCAAGACCCAGCAGAAGATCTCCGGACGGCTGACCAGCGAGAACACCACCCAGGACCGCCTCGACATCCGCAGCTACACCGACACCGCCCGCAAGCACGGCCGCAACGTCATGGACGTCCTGCGCGCCGCC
>DATKRH010000279.1:0-7691 GCA_035532295.1 Streptosporangiaceae bacterium | reverse complement strand
CTGGTCGGTAGCGAGGCTGTCGGTGACGAGGGTCCACGGGCGCTCCAGGGGCGCCCACGCCATGAAGGGGGCACAGCCGATCTTCCTGCTATCGGCCAGGACGTAGATCTGGCCGGTCCGGGCCATCAGTTCCTTGGTGCGCGCGAGTTCGGTAGCGCGCGCGACGTACTGGTAGGCGCCCTCGCCAGCGACGGGCGACAGCTCGCCGAAGGCAGATCCGCCGGAAGCTGCCGGACCTCGATGACATCGATCACGCCGGGCACGAAGGTCGGATCCTTCAGGTGCGAGATGGATCGCAGCTCCGGGTCCAGGCGGCAGATGCGGGCCGCCGCGGCGAGGCGCTGCCGGTCGCCGATGACGACGTACCGGCCGATCCGAGGAATCGACGCATGTGCGCATAATGGCCGATGTGCGCATCATGATGAGCGCAGGAGGAGGAGGTTCCGCTGTGCAGATCGTCAGATACGCGGCCGACGCGGGCGCGGGGGGCGCGAGGGGCGCGGGAGTTGCCGTCTGGACCGGAGGCGAACTGGTGCCGCTGCCCGTCCCGGCCATCGCCGACCTTCTGGCGCTGCCGCTGGACCGGATGCGCGACCTCGTCGAGGCCGCAGGGACGCGCGCGGCTAGCGCCGGAGCATCCGGGTCCGCGGCCAGCACCGCACGGCCCTTCGGCAGTGCCACGTCGATCCGGCTGCTTCCCCCCATAGACGGGCTGACCGAGGTATGGGCGTCCGGCGTCACCTACCAGCGCTCCAGCGCGGCTCGCCAGGAGGAAAGCCGGGACGCAGATGTCTACGCCCGTGTCTATGAGGCGGAGCGGCCCGAGTTGTTCTTCAAGAGCCCGGCCTGGCGGGTGTGCGGGCCGGACGAGCCGATCGGGATCCGGCCGGACTCTCCCGTCAACGTGCCCGAGCCGGAACTCGCGCTGGTCTGCAACGCCACTGGGCAGATCGTCGGTGCGACGATCTGCAATGACGTATCGTCACGCTCGATCGAGGGCGAGAATCCGTTGTATCTGCCGCAGGCCAAGGTTTACACCGGCGCGTGCGCGCTCGGACCCGGCATCGTGCCGGCCTGGCGGCTGGCCGACCTCACGGACCTGCCCATCACGGTGTCGGTCCGGCGAGGCGGGGGGATCGCCTGGCATGGCCAGACTTCCACCGCCCGGCTGCACCGCGAGCTGACCGGCCTGGTGGCGTACCTATTCCGGCATGCGGAGTTCCCGCATGGCGTGGTGCTGTCGACGGGCACAGGACTGGTCCCCGAGCTGGATTTCACGCTGGAACCCGGGGACGAGGTGCAGATCGATATCACCGGGATCGGTTCTCTCACCAACACGGTGCGCCCGGCGACGGCCGACTGGTTCGGCTGGCTCACCCCCGTCCCCGATCGGAGCCCGGAGTCGCCCGCCGCCGTTCGCGTCCGCGCCGACACCCGCTGAAGGAGACGCCGAGCATGACCGCGCAGAGCCGGACAGTCCAGGGAATCAACCCTCGTTCGGGGGAAAAGGTCGGCAGCCCGGTGCCCGAAACAAGCGCCGGGCAGCTTGGCGAGGTGCTGGCTGCCGCCGCGGCCGCCGGTCAGTTCGGCGCCAGCCGGCCGAGCGTCCGGGCCGGACTGCTGCGCGCGCTAGCGGATCGGCTCGACGAGCGCTCCGGGGAACTTGTGCCGCTCGCGGCGGCCGAGTCAGGCCTGCCGGTCGCGCGGCTGACCGGAGAGGTGGCCCGGACCAGCGGCCAGCTCCGGCTGTTCGCTGAGGTCATCGAGGACGGTGCTTACCTGGAGGTGATCACCGACTCGGCCAATCCGGTCGCGGCCCCGCCGCTCCCGCGGCTACGGCGCTGGCTGGAGCCGGTCGGCCCGGTGCTGATCTTCGCCGCCAGCAATTTCCCGTTCGCGTTCAGCGTCCTGGGCGGCGACACCGCGTCGGCCCTCGCGAGCGGCTGTCCGGTCATTGTCAAGGCGCACCCCTCCCATCCGGGACTGTCTCGCCTGGTCGCCGACCTGGCCAGCCGGGTAGTCGCGGACCTGGACCTGCCGCCCGGGGTGTTCGCCGTGATCTTCGGCGACGACGCCGGGCTGGACGCGCTGCGTGATCCCCGGATCACGGCGGCCGGGTTCACCGGCTCCACGGCCGGCGGCCGGTTCCTGCTCGACGTCGCCGCTAGCCGCCGGGTGCCGATCCCGTTCTACGGCGAGCTGGGCAGCATCAATCCCGTCGTGATCACCCCCGCCGCGGTGGCGGCCCGCGGCGCGCAGATCGCCAGGGACTTCGCCGCCTCGATGACGCTCGGCACCGGGCAGTTCTGCACGAAGCCGGGCCTGCTGTTCTTGCCGGCCGGGCACGGGCTCGATGAGGTGCTGGCCGCGGCGGTCTCAGCCATCGATGCGGCTCCGATGCTCAACGCGCGGATTCGCGACCAGTGGGCCACCGGAATGGCAGAACTGGCCGCCACCCCTGACGTCGAGCCGGTAGCCGACGGTCAGCCCGCGCCGCCCGCTGGCTCCTGGGCCTCCCCGGCGCTTCTGCGCACCACCGCCGCCGCCGTGACCCGCGACAAGGGCACGCTGATCGAGGAGCATTTCGGCCCCACCGGGCTGATGGTGGAATATCGCGACCTGGGTGACCTGCTTGCCGCGCTCGGCACAGTCGAAGGATCTCTGACGGCGACCCTGCACGCCGAAGACATCGACGACTTTGCCGTCGCGGCCCTGGTGAACCGGCTGCGCGACATCGCCGGCCGAGTCATCTACAACGGCTGGCCGACCGGCGTGGCCGTGGCCTGGGCGATGAACCATGGCGGGCCATGGCCGTCGACTACTCATTCCGGACACACGTCGGTCGGCGCCACCGCGATCCGGCGCTGGCTGCGGCCGGTCTGCTACCAGTCCATGCCCGACGCGCTGCTGCCCGAGGGACTACGCTCGGCCAACCCGTGGCGGCTGCCGCGCCGCGCCGACGGCGTCCTGACCCCTCGGTAGGGGAGCGTGCCCTAAGGCTGGCTGGCTGGCCCGCAGCCGGGCTCGCAGCATGGCGAACTGCAGCTCTTCGGTGGTCACGAGGCCGGCCACCTGCTGGTCTTGCATAACGACGGCGAGCAGCTGGCCACGCAGCGGAGACCGGTTCAGCAGCGAGCTGGCCGCCGCGTCCGCGTCAGCCCGGTAGGTCGGCGGCACGGGCGTGGCGATCTCGCCGAGCCGTGTCGTTGCCCGGCCGGCTGGCGGGACGTGCGCCAGCTCCTCCGCGAAAACGACTCCGGCGAGGCCGCCCTCGAAGCTGACGACGGGAAACACGGTCTGCCGCGAGGACAGAACGACCCGATCCGTGAAGTCAGCGACGTCACTTCCCGCGTAGCCGATGTCCGGGCGGGCGAGCATGATGTCGCGCACCCGCAGCCCGGCCAGCGCGGCCCGGGCCACATCCGATCGCTGTTCCGCGCGGGCCATGGTGACGAGGAACCAGCCGATCAGCATGAGCCACAGGCCGCCGATGTCCTGCCAGGCAAATAGCTCCAGCAGACCGACCAGGCCGAGGCCGGCGCCGAGGACCTGCCCGGAACGTGCCGCGGCCTGGCTGGCGCGCTGCCGGTCACCGTAACGCTTCCAGAGCAGCCCGCGCAGGATCCGCCCGCCGTCCAGTGGCGCGCCGGGCAGCAGGTTGAAGACGGCCAGCACCACGTTCATCAGCGAGAGCCAGGCCAGGGCGGCGACGATCACAGCCGGACCGTGCCCCAGGCGGGCCAGCGCCGCGGCGCCGCCGAAGATGATCCCCGCGGCGAGGCTCGTCGCCGGGCCCGCGATGGCGATCTGCAGGTCGGCCGCCGCGGTCGGCGGATCCCCGTCCAGCTCGGCGATCCCGCCGAGCATCCACAAGGTAATCGAGCGCACCTGGACGCCCCAGCGCCTGGCCACGATCGCGTGCGCAATCTCATGGGCGGCCAGCGCCGCGACGAACAGGACCGACCCGGCCGCGGCTACGGTCCAGTACACGCCGGCCGACTGGTGCGGGATGATCCCCGGCAGCACGCTAGCAGCCAGCATGTCGGTGATCAGGGCGACGATCACCAGAACACTCCAGTGCATCCCGATCGGGATGCCGGCTATCCGCCCGAGCCGAATACTCTGTTTCATCTGCCTCACGTCCCCACTCCAGCCTGCGTGGTGAGGTCCCGCCCGGGTAGGGACGTGCTTCCTGGCTTCGCAGGACCTTCGGGCTGCGGCAACGGCTGGGGCAGACTGCGGGAGTGCGACCCCGGCGACCCCAGGCCGGGCATTGACTTCCGCTGATCCGGCCGGATCCTTCCCGGTCGGCCTGGTGTCAGCGTCCGAGGGCGCGGGCGACCTGGGCGATCCCCTGGCCCCACTCGGTCAGCGGGCCGGCGGGCAGGTAGGCCTGGCCCTTGGCGGTGTAGTCAGCCATCGGGGCTGCGACGTACCGCTCGCGCCCGCGGGCGTCGATGAAGATCACTTCCGAAGTGTGAAGGACGTCGGCGTTCCGGCTGGGCGCCTGGACCGATATGCCGTAGGCGCGCCACGTGGATCTCAGGCTGGCCAGCGGCCCGGTGAAGAAATGCCACGACGGGATCGTGGTCAGCTGATGCTCCCGGGAGTAGGCGGTCACGTTGGCGACGCTGTGGTAATAGGGGTTGACGTTCACGGCGATGAATACCGCCGCCGCCGAGCGTCCGAGGTCACGGTAGGCGTCGATGAACTCCTGCGACACGATCGGGCAGATATCGACGCAGTGCGGATCCATGAACTCCAGGACCACCGGGCGGCCCCGGAAGCTCGCCAGCGACAGGATGTTCCCGTGCTGGTCGGTGAGCGTGAATCCGGGGGCGGGCGTGGCTGGCACCGGGGACAGCTGCATCAGGTCGGCAGTCGAGGTGGAGACGCTGGCCGGAATCCCGCTGGGCCGGATGCCCGCCAGGACGCCCTGCTGCGCCCGGTGCCGGACGACGAGAAAGGCAAGCAGCCCGGCCACGAGCACCGCGGCGCACAGCAGCGCGACGACCAGGCGGCGGATCGGCCCGGGCCGGCGCGTCCCGGGCGCTTCCTCCGGGCTCCCGGCGGGGCGTCCGGCGGGGGGCAGGGCCGACGTGGCGCGTGTCACACCGCCACTGTAGCGAGGATGCCTTGCTGCCACTGTAGCGAGGATGCCTTGCTGGGCCGTCAGGGAGACGCCCGATGCTAAGGCACGTCCACAAGCGGCCTGGTGATGGCTGGTCGGCCGGGCCGGGCCGGCGGGCGTCAGTGCGAATCGCGGGCCACGGCGTCGCCGCTGCTGCCGATAAGGAAATCCAGGTCGGCGCCGGTATCGGCGCCCTGGACCGTGTCGATGTAGAGGCGCTCCCAGCCCCGGCGGGGCTGGGCCAGCGCGTCCGTCATCGCCGCCGCGGGCGAGCGTCGGGCGAGCTCATCGTCGGGCACCTCGACGTCCACCCGGCGCTGCGGCACGTCGAGTGTGATCCAGTCGCCCGTCTGAACCCGGGCCAGCGGCCCTCCGGCCGCCGCCTCGGGCGTGACGTGCAGGACCACGGTCCCGTAGGCCGTGCCGCTCATCCGCCCGTCGCAGATGCGGACCATGTCCCGCACCCCCTGCTGGAGCATCTTGGCGGGCAGTGGCAGGTTCGACACCTCCGGCATTCCGGGGTAGCCCTTCGGGCCGCAGCCGCGCAGCACGAGGACGGAATCCTCGTCGACGTCCAGGTCCGGATCATCGATCCGGGCGTGCATGTCCTCGATGGAGTCGAAGACCAGCGCGCGGCCGCGGTGGCGCAGCAGCCCGGGGGTGGCGGCGGCGGGCTTGATGATGGCCCCGCTCGGCGCGAGATTGCCGTAGAGCACCGCGATCCCGGCACTGGCCTGCAGCGGTGACCCGCTGTCGCGGATCACCTCGGCGTCCCAGATCTTCGCCTCGTGCAGGTAGTCCACCAGCGGCTGCCCCGTGACGGTCAGCGCATCCGGGTCGAGGAGATCGCGAACCTCGCGAAGGACCGCCTGCAGCCCGCCCGCGCGGTGGAAGTCCTCCATCAGGAACCGGCCGGCAGGCTGAAGGTCGACGAGCAGCGGGACGCCAGCGCCGATCCGGTCGAAATCGTCGAGCCTGAGCGGCACGCCCAGACGGCCGGCGATGGCGAGCAGGTGCACCACGGCGTTCGTCGAGCCGCCGAGCGCGGCTAGCGCCACGATCGCGTTATGAAATGATCCCGTCGACATGACCTGGCTGGGCCGGCGCCCCTCGTACGCCATCTCGACGGCCAGCCGGCCGCTCTCGTGCGCGCGTTCCAGCAGCCGGCTGTCCGGGGCGGGCAGGCCGGCGATGCCGGGCAGCGTCATCCCGAGTACCTCGGTGAGCAGGCCCATCGTGGAGGCCGTCCCCATGGTGTTGCAGTGGCCCTTGCTGCGGATCATGGCCGACTCGGAGTCCAGGAAGTCAGCCTCCGACAGCTTGCCGGCCCGCACCTCCTCGCTCAGCCGCCACACATCGGTGCCGCAGCCGAGCGGGACGCCCCGGAAGGTCCCGGTCAGCATCGGCCCGCCGGGCACGACGACGGCGGGCAGGTCGACCGACGCCGCGCCCATCAGCAGGGCCGGGATCGTCTTGTCACAGCCGCCCAGCAGGACGGCCCCGTCGACCGGGTTGGCGCGCAGCAGTTCCTCGGCGGCCATCGCGGCCATGTTCCGCCACAGCATCGCGGTCGGGCGCACCAGCGTCTCGCCCAGCGAGACCATCGGCAGGCTCAGCGGGACGCCGCCGGCCTCCCACACCCCCTGCTTGACGCTCTCCGCCACCTCGGTCAGGTGCAGGTTGCACGGCGTGAGGTCCGACGCGGTGTTCGCGATCGCGATCTGGGGCCGTCCGGTGAACGCCGAACCGGGCAGGCCACGGCGCATCCAGGCCCGGTGGAGATAGGCGTTGCGGTCCTGACCTGAGTACCAGTGCCCGCTGCGCAGAGCTGCCATCTCGCCTCATCTGCTAGGACAACCCGAAATACTGAGCAATGCGAACGATACGGGACGCCCGGCGGCGCCGGCCAGGGGCCGCCCCGGCGGCGTCGGCGGCATGGGCTGGGTGCCCCTTAGGCCTCGGCCGGCGCAGCAGCGCCGCGTCGAACGGCGGAGCCGCCAGTGGCGCGCCATGGTATCCGCCGACCGCGCCGAACCGGTCCGCACGCCAGCCCGCCACCGCCGCGGCGATCTCCTCCGGGGTACGGGCGACGAAGTTCCACCACATCAGCAGCGGCTCGTGCAGTGGCACGCCGCCCAGCAGGAACATCGCGCTCCCGCTCGACGCCGCCACCTCGGCGCGGTCCCGCCCCGGGCCAAGGTAGAGCAGGTGCCCCGGCCGGAGTTCTGCCCCGCCGACCTGAGCCGCGCCCGCCACGACGAAGATCACGTGCTCAAAGCTCGTATCGAGCGGAATTCTGGCCCGCGCGTGGTTCGCCGCCGCCAGCTCAGCGCCGATGATCGGCGAGAACGCGGTGGCCGGTGATCGCGCGCCTGCCAGGCCGCCCATGAACACGGTGATCGCGAAACCGCCGAGCGTCGCCCCCGGTAGTTCCGCATGGTGCTCGAACGCCGGGGCGACCTGCCGGTTCGCATCCGGCAGCGCCACCCATAGCTGGACCCCGTGCAGCGACGGGTCGTGCTCGGCGGGCGACTCCTCGGCATGCGCGATGCCGCGCCCC
>DATKRH010000278.1:0-16346 GCA_035532295.1 Streptosporangiaceae bacterium | reverse complement strand
TAGCCCTGATCTTTCGTGCGCCCAGCAGAGCGGGAGGTGACGCTGTGATGTAGCAGCGGATCTTGCTGTTCGTAAGCTCGTCGTCGCCTGCCGGTGTGAGTCCGGTCCGGGTAGCTGCCAGGAGGCCCGGTAGCAGGCTGGCGGCTCGGTCTGGAAACGGGCCGGGTCGGAGCCCAGCGTCAGAAGCCCTGCAAGGGGGAGCGACGATGCGGTCCGTAGCATGAAGCGAAGCCTGCGGCGTCGTTAGAGGTCTCGTCTTCGGGCGGGAGCAGGGAGTGCCGAGCCCCCGAAATCAGGGTGAAGGCCATGGAAGCGGCGAAGAGCCTGGAAGCGCAGCCGTGAGGGACTCCCCGGCGTATGGGGCGCGGAACGCATCGATGGTGGCGGCGGGAACTGGGGAGGCCCTCCCCGGCCCGGCAGACTGCGGGAAGTGCTGCCGGAGCGTGGCGTCCTATAACCGGTGACCCCGGGAAGTGGATGGCTGGCCGGGTGGGCGTCGGAGGCGGCCGTAGTACTGCTTGAGCTGACCGGACAGCACAACCGGCAGTGAGGGAAGGGCCGCTGCTTCGTCGGTGCGCAGTGCCTGTCTTGGAGGGGCCCGGTGAGTGCCGTCTCGGCTAGTCCCGCCGCCTCGGGGTCCGGGGTGTCCCTGGATCCGGTCCGTGCCTTGCAGCATGCGCTTTACCGGGCGGCCAAGGCCGATCCCGGGTGAAGGTTCCACGCGCTATATGACAAGGTCTGCCGCAGTGACGTTCTGTGGCGCGCGTGGGTTGCGGTGCGCGCGAATAACGGCGCACCGGGCATCGACAAGATCACCCTGGGCCAGGTCGAGGAGTACGGGGTTACCCGGCTGCTCGGCGAGCTGGCCAGCGAGCTGAGGGAAGGCCGCTATCGTCCGCTGCCCGCGCGCAGGGTTTATATCCCCAAGCCCGGAGTGCGAGACGAGCAGAGGCCGCTTTCCGTACCTTCGGTTCGTGACCGGATCGTGCAGGCCGCGGTGAAGATCGTGCTCGAACCGGTCTTCGAGGCGGATTTCCTGCCGTGCAGCTTCGGGTTCCGCCCGAGGCGCTCAGCGCACGACGCCCTGCAGGTGCTCATTGACGAGTGCTGGCGGGGCCGCCGGCGGGTGGTCGAGACGGACATCGCTAACTGCTTCTCGGCGATTCCGCATGACAAGTTGATGCAGGCGGTGGAGGAACGCGTCTGCGACCAGCCGGTCCTGAAGCTGCTGCGCGTGATCCTGCGCGCGGGAGTGATGGAGGACGGGCAGCTTCGGCGGACGGCCGCCGGGACCCCTCAGGGCGGGGTGTTTTCACCCGTCATGTGCAACGTCTACCTGCACCGGATCGACCGGGCATGGGACGAGCAGGACGGGGTCCTGGTGCGCTATGCCGACGATGCGGTCGTGATGTGCTGGTCCCGCAGCCAGGCCGAGCGGGCGCTGGAGCGCCTGACGGCCCTGCTGGCCGGCCTCGGCCTGGAGCCGAAGGCGGCCAAGACCCGGATCGTGCACCTGGAGGAGGGAGGCGGGGGCTTTGACTTCCCCGGCTTTCACCACCGGCTGGTGCGGTCGCGGGGGCTGAACGGGAAGCGGCCGGTGACGTTCCTTGCCCGCTGGCCCGCGGACAAGGCCATGCAGCATGCCCGCGACCGGATCCGGGAACTGACCCGCCGGTCCCGGCTGCTGCGGCCGGTGAAGTGGATCGTGGAGGACATGAACATGTTCCTGCGCGGCTGGGCTGCCTTCTTCAGGCTCGGCAACTCAGCAGCCCGCTTCTGCAAGATCAGGAACTACGCGCGGATGCGGCTGGCGCTGTTCATCAGCAAGCGCCACCGCCGCTCGCGGGAGTTCGGCTGGTCGGTCGTCACCTACCAGTCCCCGAACCAGCTCGGGCTGGTCACCCTGTCAGGAATCGTCGTCGACCCCAGGCCCTTCCGGGACTGGCGGGCAAGGCCGAATGCCGGCGGTGAACGGCGTCGGTGAGCCGTGTGCGAGAGAACCGCATGCACGGTTCGAGGCGGCGGGGGCTGGAAACGGAGCAGACCTGACCAGGAGCACTGGGGTGGCACAGCCGACCGGGAAACCGGCGGAATAAAGGCCTCAGGCTCTAACGCCAGCAATGCCACCGCGCCAGCCCCCGACCCTACACGCGGACGGATGGCTGGCCCTTGAAGGATGCGCGCTCGAGCGCGGCAGATCGGTGTTGGCGGATCTATTTTCCAGCCTGAGCATTCCGACCTTCCGCGATCCCGCCTTTGGACGAAGTCCTGCCGTGGAAGCCGCCGGACGATATGGGTGCGCCGGCTCCTGGCTTAGTCGGTCGCAGGCTGGAATCGGGAGGGACGCTCATGAACGCCCGCTTGAGCACTGACTTCGACGCCGAGATAGCCGAGCATCTTGCCTTCGCGCGGTCGGCGGTGCAGAGCATCGACGTCGACGACACCGAGCGGGAAGCGTTCTTCGCGGCGGTGGCGGCGGTCGAGCGCAGGCTGGCGGACCCGTCGCACTACCTGGCCGTCATCGGGGAGTTCTCCAGCGGCAAGAGCACGTTCATCAATGCGCTACTCGGCGAGGACCTGCTGCCGACCGGCAATGACGTGACCACCTCCGCCGCGCTGCGGATCCGGTCCGGACTGCGGCGCGAGCTGGTCTTCCAGCTCCGGGAGGATGACCGACGGCACGTCATCTCGGAGCCGGCGGGGTTCCCGCTGTGGGGACACGGCCGCGCCAGCGGGCGGGCTCGCCGGCAGCTGCACCGGATCGGTCCCCCGGTGGCCGAGGCTCTCGCGCAGCGGGCTGGGGACGCCCGCGGCCTGCGGCCGGCGCTGGCGGTGCTGTGCGCGGACCCGGCGGTCGGCGCTGCCGTCACCGCGCTGGACCTGGCGCTGCCCGCAAGGGCCCTCGACGACGGGCTGGTCGTTATCGACACGCCGGGGGCGAACGCCGATGACAGCCGACACGTCGAGGTCACCGGCACGGTCCTGGAGCGGGAGGCCGACGCCGCCGTCGTGATCCTGCCGGCCGGCATGCCGGTGTCGGACAGCCTGGTCGCGTTCCTCAACGAGGCCCTGGACCGGGACCAGCTGGCTCGCTGCGTGTTCGTCGTCTCGTGGATGGACTCGATCTCCGAAGACGAACGAGATGACTTGCTCAGATCGGTCCGCCGGCGGCTGCTGCGCAAGCTTTCGCTCCGCGAGGTGACAGTGCTGCCCGCGGCACCGCTATGCGCCCTGCAGGCGGCCCAGAACCAGCCGCTCGGCCCGGACCAGCGGGCCTGGGCCGACCAGTTCCCGGTCCTGGTCGAGACGCTGCACACGACGATGCGGCAGCAGCGCGCCCTCGCGGCCGCTGCGACGGTGCTGCGGCTGCTGGACACGGCCCTGGCGGCGATGGAGGCGCGGCTGCATGACCAGGCCGGGCGCCTGGATGCGGAACGGCAGGCGCTGGAGAAGCTTCCGATCCACGACGTGGCCGCATTCCTGAATACCCAGCGCAGGCGGCAGGCGGCCGGGCTCGAAGGCATTGTCACCGCGCTGGAGTCAAGCGTGTCCGGGTGGCTGATCGGCACGCGGAACGCGCTGGGCCGCAATGTCCGGTCGGCGCTCGACGAGGCCAAGAGCAAGTCAGCTCTGTCCGAGTGCATGAAGACAACCATCCCGAAACGCATCCAGGGCACCATGACGGCGCTGGAGCGCGAGCTGAACAACGAGTTCTCGAAATCGGGCTGCCGGGTCTCGGAAAGCGTCCTGGCCGGCCTCAATAAGGCCGCGGCGGACCAGTACCAGCATTTCACCGCGATCGCCCGGCAGAGCGTGCCGGTGAGCGCGTTAAGCGCTGGCGCTGTCCGGGTCGATGCCGGATCGGTTAGCGGCCTGGCCGGGCTCGACTCCGCGGTCGCTGCAGTGACCTCGGGAGACAACCGGCTGACCGGGGCCGGAGTGGTGACCGGCATGGCGGTAGGCACGCTCATATTTCCCGGTGTCGGAACGCTGATCGGCGGCATGGTCGGCACGGTCGCCCGGCTGCTCGGCCCGTCGGCCGACACGGTCCGTGGCCAGTACAAGGACGTGGCGGACGAGATCCTGGACGAGGCCTTCCGCCAGGTCCGCGCCGCCACTGAGCGCGGCGTATCCGACTTCTCGGCTCAGGCCAGCGCCGCGCTAGGCCGGCAGACGGAGAACCTGCGCGCGGCCTATGCCCCGGTCATCGCTGAGGCGATGCGCCTGCACCGAGAACAGATCCGCCGGGTGGAAGGCGATCGGCTGCGTGCCAGGCGCGACGCCGCCGTGATCTCCGCCCGCCGCGCGGCGATCTACGCAACGCGGGACGCGCTGGCCGCGCGGCCCGGAGCCTAGCGACCACATCGCTTCGCCTGCCGAGCGAATCCCACCAAGCTCATGCCCAGGCAGATCACCGAACCCGTGAAACGGAGAGAACCATGTCCAGCCCACCAGAACAGGACCCGCTGAAGGTTTTCAAGTCCATGCAGCGCGAACTGGCCGCGCTAATCGCCCGGCAGCGCGCCGCGGCCGACGTGCTGGAGAGCGCTGAGCTGCACGAAGCCGCCACCGCGCTCCTGCAACGGGTCAACGAGGACGTGTTCCGCGTCCTGGTCCTAGGCGAGTTCAAGCGCGGCAAGAGCACGGTGGTCAACGCCCTGCTCGGCGAAAAGGTGCTCCCCGCCTTCGCCCGTCCCTGCACCGCAGTGATCAGCGAGGTCAAGTACGGGGATGAGCGGCGGGCGGTGCTGCACCCGCATGATGGCCGCCCGCCGATCGAGATCCCGGTCGAGCGGCTGGCCGAGTTCATCACCATCGACGACGAGGCCGAGGCGGCGCGGAACGAGTACCAGCTGGCCGAGATCTACTGGCCGCTGGAACTCTGCCGCGACGGAGTGCAGCTGGCCGACTCCCCCGGCACCAACGAGGACGCGATCAGGGACGAGGTCACCGGCGGCTACCTGTCCAGGGCGGACGCCATCGTGTACGTGATCGCGGCGACCTCGCCCTTCAGCGAGAGCGAGCGCAGGTACCTGGAGACCTTCGTGCTGCCGCTTGGCCACCGGGACATCTTCTTCGTCATCACCCGGATCGACCAGCTCGATGACGCGGAGCGCGACAAGCTCGTCGAGGCGATCCGCCGGCGGCTGTCCCGGATCGGCGCGGACGGCCCGCGCATGCCGGGGGACGCCGTCCTCGGACAGCGGCTGTTCCCGGTGGACGGGCGCGGCGCGCTGGAAGCCCGGCTGGCGAAGGACGAAGAACGGGTGGGGTGGTGCGGGCTGACGGCCTTCGAGGACTCACTCCGCCTGTTCCTGACCAGGGAGAAGGGCCGGGTCAAGCTGGCCGGAGCCAGCCGCGAGCTGCGGGTACGGCTGGCCCACGCCAGGACCTTGATCCGGGAGCGCGAGCACATGTACCAGCAGGAGCTGGCCGAGCTCGAGGCCAGGTATGACGCGCAGCGGCCCCGCCTGGACCAGCTAGAGCAGAAGAGATCGATCATCGTCGGCGCGTTCGACAATGACATCAGAGTCCTGGAGCGGGATGCCGAAGACGCCTTCCGCGCCCGGCTGGCCGACCTCGCCGCGCAGTGCCCGCAGTGGGCCGCGGAGGCCGAGGTGGAGAGCCGGATCAGCTCCGTCATGAAAGCGAAGACGCAGGCCGAGGTGCTGGCCGAGGAACTCTCCGGCCTGCTGACGGACCGCCTGCGCTACGAGCTGCAGCAGTGGCAGGCCGCCGACCTGGTCCCGATGCTGCTGCGCCAGCTCGAGCCGATCCGGCAGCGGCTGGACGGCGACGTCGCCGAGTTTCTCGGCCAGGTCCAGGACGTCCGGGCTGCGATCACGGGCGAGGCCCAGGGCCCGGTCTCCGGCCTGTCGGACATCCTGAGCGGCGCCTCCGGCCGGGTGCTCGGGGACAGCCTGTCCATTCAGGCCGGCCAGGCGAGCCGCATGTCGGTGGGGAGCATGCTGCTGCCGCAGCTCGGCGTGCTCATCGCCGGGGCGATCCTGTCCTTCACTCCGCTGGGGCTGCTCGCCGCCATGGTCGGGGCGGGTCTGCTGCAGCGCCTCGTGCACGTCGACAAGATCGCTGAGGACGTGCGACGCAAGGTCGGCGAGGCCTTCGCGGCCCAGGTGCGGGAGAAGTCTCCGGACGTGGCCCGCGCCGCCGGGCGGGACGTCGGCGATGAGCTGCGGGACCTGGCCGCGGCGACGGACCAGGCGCTGGCCATGCAGACGGCAACCGTGAGCGAGCAGGTGAACGCGACGATCCGGGACAAGAAGGTCGGCGAGGAGAAGGTGGCCCGGCAGCGCGAGGAGCTGCGCCTGCTCATGCTCGAGGTCGAGGCAGCCGAGCAGGCTCGGGGTAGCCTGGCCGACCGGATCGACGCCTCCTGACGCAGTTGAATGCGGCCGGGACGTGTCGCGGTGGCAGCGGGCACCTCGGGGCGCCCGCTGCCACTGCGCGTCTGCGGCTATCCCGCAGGCGGGACGGCCGATCCGGGCCCGGCTTCGCCTGGAGCCAGCCCCGCGTCATCCCGCGCGGCCGGCGGCGGCGGCGGGTGCGACGCCGGGAGGCGGACCTGGACCACATCGCCTATGCCCACGACCGTCGCAGTCCCGCCGTGCTCCACGTTGGTCGTCTGGCTGACAACCGCGACGGCCGGGCCAGACTGGGCCGCCCGGCCCGATTCTCCGGCGGCACGGACCAGCGCCCGGAGCGCCTCGGAGCTGTCCGGCGCCGAGCGGAGTAAGGCGCCCAGCTCCGTGGTCCACGGCCCCAGCAGGTCCAGGCGGGCTGTCTCGGGGTCTCGTGCGCCCTCCACCAGCCGGGCGTCAGAGTCGAGCCGGCCTTGGGCCGCCCGCGCCCGGTCGCTGCCGATCCGGTGGAACAGGTCCTGGGCGAGCTTCTTCAGGCCAGACCAGGAGTCCGTGGCCATCGCGGTGACCAGTGCTGCGGCTCCAACTGCGGCGAGCGCATCGAGTTCTTGCCCGGTGGGCACGGTGCCTCCTATGTGGTTCGCCTGGCGGTCGGCACGCAGGGCCGGCCGCGGCGGGTTAGGGCGCGGCTGGGCCGCGTACGGGGCCTGTACGGCGAATGCGGGCACGAACAGCCAGGCCTCTCCTTCGTACTCCTTGACGCCCACATGGCGCGGCGCGAAGTCCTCAGGTAGCACGGAGAGGGAACCGTATTTCACCGTGTCCTCGTAGTAATGCCCGGACATGATCAGCGCGAGCGGCGTGTCGGCGGGCGCCGCCCGCAGCGCTTCTCGCAGCTCGGGAGCGTCGAGCAGCCGGGCCAGGACCTCCAGCGGCCGTCCGTCGATGAGTCCGTCATCCGTCAGCTCGAGCTCTCCGGCGTGCAGGGCGGCCCGTACCCGGATCAGTTTCCGAGACCCGGAGCCCTCGGCATAGTTGTGCTGCCGGAGCCGCAAGGCGAGGTCGTATATGACCGCGTGCAGGAGGTCGGCCTTGGCCGTGCCGGGCGCCGCGATGACGGTCACACCGTCGCCCAGGTCCTGAGTAAGGCAGTCGGCCCACGAGAGGTTATTGCGGGCGAGGGAATCGGCGACAGCTTCGCGCAGGACCTTACGGACGCCGCTTTTGGGCAGCCGCCCGCGAGCCGAGGACTTCTCCACGTCCACCGAGAGCATGGCTCTGTACTCGAGTTTCAACATCCGCTCCTCTGCTTCCAGTCGTTGGCGCCGTCGCCTGCTGCGCCGTCGGCAAGCCGCTCGCGCTCACCTGGCCCAGGGGTTGTCGAAGTTGCCCAGCGCCTCGATCTTCCGCTCGGCTTCGCGCAGTTCTTCCGTGTACCCTGCGCGTTCTGCGTCGGTCAGCTTGCGCAGGATCTGCTGGGCTTCGTGGCCGACGGCCTTGGCATCAGCCATCCGCGAGTCGTTGTAGTTGCGCACGCACAAGCAGGAGAGTGACAGCCCCAGCGCGGCCCGGTAGCGGCCCGGATCGGCCGCGGCCAGCCTGCGGAACCGGTCGGCCGCGGTCTCGGCCACCGCTAGCGCTCGGGGCAGATCGCCTGCTTCGAGCAGTGTTTCGGAGATCTCATTCGCCTTCGCTGCCGATCGCAGCGGCGTGGCGGTGGTGCGCAGCCCGGCCGCGACGCCGAATACCTCGGCCGATTCTTCGAGCGCGGCGACCCCTTCGGCCGTGCGTTCCTGGCCGTCGAGGAGTACGCAGCCCAGGACGTACAGGCCCGTGCCGAGGGACTCCGCGTGCGCGGCGGGATTGTCGCTGGCTAGGGGACGGCACAGCGCGACCGACTCCTCGAGCGCGACGAGCGCGCGGCTCGTATCGCCCGCGTCGGCGAGATGAATTCCGTGATTGTGCAGGGCGATCGATAGGTGTGCCCGGTAGGGCGCGTTGTCGCGGGCGAGGCCGCGGAAGATGTCAGCCGCCTTTCCAGACGCCTCCGCGGCGTCGCGGTCCCGGTCCTGGCCAGCTAGGGAGTCCGCGAGGCTCAGCAGCGCCATGGCGGTTCCTGGCTGGCCGGCGGCGAAGTTGCTGCCCTCCCGCTGCCGGGCCAGCGTGACCGCTTCCTGGGCGACGGACTCGGCATCGTCGGCCCGGCCCAGCTCAGCCAGGGTGTCGGCCAGGTTGTGCAGCACGACGACGAGCGGCTGGGCGTACGCGTCGGAATTGCGCTGGGTCAGTTCCCTGAGTAGCTCGGCGCTCCGCTGCAGGGTTGCCGCCGACTGAGCGAGATCGCCCAGCTTCTGCTCCAGGACCCCGAGATTGCTCAGCGCGCGCGCCAGCTTGTCCCGGTAGGCGTCCGGCAGCACGTCGGCCAGCGTCTCGTAGTAGCCGACGGCCTCGTTGACCGGTTCGCGCGCGTCCGGCAGCCGACCTAGCTCCATTAGGCAGCTACCGAGGTTCATCAGGTAACGGGCTAGGTCCGGAAGGCTCGCGGCCGGGTTGTCCGCGACCATCAGCCGCCCGGCCGCCACGGCCTCCTCGAAATAATCTCGAGCCTGGCTCTTCGCGCCGAGGTTGGACAGGCGCAGGCCGAGATTGCTCGCCGCCACCGCCCAGCCCCGTCGGTGCGCCGTCGGATTCGCCTTCGCGAGCCGCCGCAAGATCTCATCGGCCTCCCGGGCCGGCTCCAGGGCGTCCTGCGGCCGACCAAGCTGCTCGAAGCGGTTGCTCGAGTTGCTGAGCGCGGCGGCCAGCAGGGGCAAGTGCTCGGCGGGCCGGGCCGCGGCGACCTCCCGGCACGATGCCACCGACTGCTGAGCGGTCGCCAGCGCGGCGTCGTACCTCCCAAGCTCAGACTCGATGATGCTGCGGGAGCCTAAAGCGGCGACCAGGCGTGGAAGATAGGCCGCGCGCTCCGCCTCCGCGAGAGCGCGCAAACTCGAGATGGCCGCCTCAGCGGCCTCGTACGCCTCCGCATACCGGCCGAGCCCGGTCAGGACGGCACTGAGGTTGTTCGCCGCCAGGGCCAGGTCCGGAAGGTGCTCGCGTGGTGCTGCCACGGCCAGCCGCCGGTAGCGCAGCACGGATTCCTCCAGCGGCGGGACGGCCGCGTCCCGGCCGCCGGCCTCGAACCGGAAGCTGCCCAGGTGGCAGAGCACGAAGGCGAGGCTGGCCTCGCGCTCGGGCCGGCCACGCCGCGCGAGCTTGCGGGCGATTGGCTCGGCGGCCGCGAACTGCTCGGCCGCCTGGTCGGGGCGGCCCGCGTAGCCCAGCCGGATGCCACGGTCGCAGTACCAGGTCACCCGGGTCGCCGGATCGGCCCGGCCGGCCATGACGTGCTCGGCCAGCCGTCCGGTCACGTCGGCCATGCCCGCGTCCAGGTTGGTATCCCGGCCCGGCGGGAACTCATGGTGCGCCGCGGCCAGCATCGCGAACAGCCCCGGCTCGAGCACCGCGCCGAGGTCCTGACCGATCGCGGCCAGGGCGCTGAGCGCCGCGCTGCCGCCGGCCAGCGCGAGCGAGGGCCGGGCCGTGACCGGCCAGTAGAGGGCCTCCGGTCCGACGTGCGGCCAGCGCGCGGCCGCAGCGGCCAGGAAGATCAGCGCTCGGGCCGCCCAGGGCGGCGCGGCGTCCCCGTCGGCCGGGGCAGCGGCGTCGGCCCCCCCGTCGTCCGGACTCGCGGCGGGCGGCTGCAGCGCTCCGGCCGGCGGCTGCAGCACCACGCTCGTCGTCTCGGCCGCCCAATCCTGGGGCTGATAATGGACTGTCGCGTGGCCGGGAATGGTCAGCGCGAGGAAGTCCTCAGCCAGCCGATCCGGGTACAGCGGCTCGAGGACCGCCGGCGGACCCGCCTTGACCACGGGATAGCAGACCGCATGGTCGGCCAGGATCTGGGACGTGCCGAGCGGGAGGCGCTGGGCGGTGAGCACGGCCGCGCCCGCGTCCCGCAGGGCCGGACCGGTGAGGGCCGCGGTGAAGACAACGCGGTTCATCACGCGCGGCGGGGTGAAGTAGGTGCGGTCCGCGGGGTCGAGTTCGTGGGTCGGATCGCCGTACTGGGACTCCCAGTGCTTGTACTCCCGCTCGAGCAGGTAGCAGGTGAGGTCGGCCATGCCCGCCGCCCGCGGCGAACGGGCGTTCCTGGCCGTCGCGTCGACCGTGACCAGCGCCGCCATATGCACGGCCAGGGTCAGCCCGAAATCAGGGCCATCCAGGTCTGCAGGTGGCTCCAGTCGGTCCGCGTCGGCCAGGCCGTACAGGATGGAAAAGGCGTTGCGGGCGGCCGCGAACATCTGGCGGCGCGGGCCATCTCGCCCCGAACTGGGCAGCGGGCCGAGCCGCTGGACTGACAGATCGGCTCCGCCTTCCTCCAGCCGACTGTGCAGGCCCATCCAGTCGGCCGGCGCGCGGGCGATCAGCAAGACCCTGGCCGGGATGCCAACGTGGTGCAGCATCCGGTCGCTGAACAGGAAGGACAGATCAGCGGACCGCCATTCGTTGGCATAGTCGACGATGAGCAGGACTCCGGCGTGGCCGGACACCCGCAGGTCCGGGGGCGGGCCGGGCCAGTGGACATTGTTCTGGCCCTGAACCGCCGTGATCACCTTCCATCCGGCGGACACCGATTCCGCGGCGAGTTCCTCAGCCAGGCGGCTCTTGCCCTGGCCGCCCTCGCCGTGCAGCCACCGGGCGGCGAGCCGGGGTCCGCGGTCGCGCCACTCGCGCAGCTGCCGCAGATCCTCCGCCCGGCCGGTGAAGCCCACCACGCGCCACTTCGCGTTGAGCATCCGGCTAGCTACCGCGCGCAGCCGGCCCGCATCCGGCGTGGAGGCCGGGTGCCAGACCTCGAACCGAAAAACCGGGCGTTGGGTGCCTTCAAAGCTATAGACCGACCCATAGGCAACAAAATTGCCATATCCGACTTCCATATTGATTTCTTGCGATACATGCAAATACCGCTCCGGAATCGCGCCGACATCCGATTCTGCATCGTCTCGCTCATCGTCATCCCGCAATTCGGGTGGCTCTCCGCTCACGGTGGCAATCCCTGGTAGGTCTCGTATCATTCAGGTTCGATGATCTTGGGTCGGGCCTGCGGCTTGATCAAGTACGTCTCGCGGGCCCATCGATTGTCGGCCGTGACCGGCCCCCGCGATTTCGTCTTGCGGCGAGATCGAGCCGACCGGCTGCGATCGGTACGTCCGCGGCCGCTATCAATCGGGCTCGGGGTAGGCGAGCCGGTGCAACGCCGCCAGGCTGAGGATCCTGATGGTTCGGTAACCGGTATCGACCACGCCCGTGTCCCTCAGCTCGCGCAGGATTCTGTGCACCGTGTGCTCGGAAGCACCGGCGAGCGTGGCCAGCTCCGGCTGGGTCAGCGGCAGCTTGATAACCACCTCGGTCCCGCGGCGCTCCCCGTAGCGCCCCGCCAGCTCGTGCAGGACACGGGCCAGCCGGGTCGCGACATCGGTGCCGGTGAAATCGATCAGCTTGCTGTTAGCGGCCCGGGCCCGGTTCACCACCACCTGGCTGACCGCCCGCGCCACTTGGGCATCCCGGTCCAGGAAGGCGAGAAACTCGGTCCGGCCGACCACCTGGGCGACGACCGCGCCGCAGGCGGTCACGGTGGCCGAGCGCGGCTTGCCGTCGAGCACGGCGAACTCGCCGACGATGTCGCCGCCGGCGTTCACCCCGAGCAGTGCCTCACGGCCGTCCGGCATGCGCGCCGTCACCTTCACCACGCCGTCGAGCAGGACGAGCACGAAGCCGGTAACGTCGTCCTCGCGCATGAGCACCCGGCCGGCGTCTGGATACTGTGCTCGCGCGCCGAGCTGCAGCAGTCGTGCCCGCGGCTTGTCGGCCAGGCTGCCGAGCAGGCTGCTGAGCGGCCAGCCGTACTCACCACGTGGCACCCGCCAGAGACCATCGCCCATAGCGTTCAATTTCCACCTGGGATCGATTCCGAGCGATCATGCGCCCCCCGAGGAACGCCTTGCTTTCAAGGTAATGCCGTGCTGCCCGCGCCGGGGCCTTTTATACCTAGTGTCCTCAATCAGAGCTGAAGCGGAAGTCGCGGAAGTCGCGGAAGTCGCCCTCCGACGGTTTCTGATCGGTCCGGGCACGGCACTGTGGGGACCGGACGTGGATGGAATACCAGCCTGGGAAGAAGGAAGCGCGCCGCATGCTTGAGCCGGACTCCGGTGTGAGACGTCTGTGCATGGCAGTCGCCGATGCTCCAGCGGGCCTCTTGTCGGCCGCGTGCCGCGCCGACGAGTTCGCCCGCCTGTCCATCGTGGAGCCCGCTCTGGGCGGCCCCGCGCTGGCGGTGGCCCTGCCCGGAGCAAATGAAGCGGAGCTACTGCGCCTCCTGGTGGGCTCACTGCTGCGCGAACTGGCCGAGGCTGCGACCGCCAAGTCCGCGGCGCTGGCGGCCCTGCACGTCGGGATCGTCCGGCTCAGCCGGACCGGATTCGGCGGACCGGCCGTGGCCAGGGTCCTGGCGCTGGCCTGCGATCCGGCGATGCAGGCCGCAGCCGATGCCAGCGGCGCGCCGCTGGCCGTCGCGCTAACAGACGGGCTCTACTCGGATCTACGCATGGAAGGGCTGCCGCGGCAGGGCTGGAGGCCGACGGTCTCGGCTGGCGCCTGGCTGAAACCGTTCAACGCGCCATTCGCGGATTTCCGCGACCACAGATCAGGCACCGATGACCCCAGCGGAGTTGCAATTCCGTGTCCAAGTAACCCCAGGGACCTGGGTGCAGGGTCAGCGAGGCCGCCGCGGTGAGGAGGGTGGCAGCGAAGTCCTCGACGTCGGCCACGCGGTCTTTGAGCAGATAGCCGACCCGGTGGCCATCGCCGGAGTCGAGCAGGTCCCCGGCGTAGCTTTGCTCGACGTACTGGCTGAGCGCGACCACCGCCAGCCCGGGGCAGGCCGCGCGCAGCTCGACGGCGTAGTGACCGCTAAGGTGCACCGGATCTGAAGGCGCACCGGCCGCCGGTGTCCGCCGTGGCCAGCCATCCGGGGATGCTCACGAGGACAACCTCCCGGCCAGGCCTGGCTCATCCGGCTCCGGCGGGGCAACCGGAGCGTCATCACGACCATCGGCCTGTCCCGCGCCAGCGCCGAGCACCTCGCCGAACAGATCACCGAACTCCTGGCCGAACCGAAATAGACCTTGACAAGACATAGGAGCATCGCTCGGGCGCGTGCGGCGGCAGCAGTCACATGGCCTGGGCGGCGACCTAGCGCTGGATCGCTCCCCGGCCGTGCATGTCCGGCGGCCGCGGCTGGACTACGAGTCGCACGCCACCGCGCTGGACCGCAACGAGCTGGGCGCCCTGCTCGTCGCCGCCGGGCTCGGCGCGCCCGCGGAGCACGCGCTGATCTCCCTGCTGGCCCTGAACGGGCTGCGGGTGTCCGAGGCCACTGGATCCGGCATCGAGGCAATGGGCATCGAGCGCGGCCACCGCACCCTGGTGATCACCCGCAAGGGCGGCAAGGCCGTCACCATCCCGCTCGCGCCGCCCACCGACCGGGCCGCCGGCCTCGCGATCGGCGAGCGCTGCCAGGGACCGGTGTTCCTCGCCGCCGACGGCCGCCGGCTGGAGCGGCACGGCGCCGGGCGGATCGTCCGCCGGGCCGCCCGCCGCGCCGGATCGGAAAGCCCGCCGGGCTCACGCCCTGCGGCACGCTTTCATCACCGCCGCGCAAATGAGCGGAGTTGCATCAGCTGCATCATTCGGCGGTTCGCGTGAACGCCCCGGGCCTGGGGCCTCGTGGATCCGTTATTGCAGGGCCGCACTGACATGACGGCCGCGGCGCGAGTCTGACCTGGACTGTCATCACGGCGATTGCGCTGCCTGACTCGATGTTGCGTCTGCTTCGGTGACATCTATCGCCTCAATGATGCGGCAGACCCAACGAAAAAGCGCAGCGACGAGGGCAGATGCCACCGCCGTCGGTTCGAGGAGCTGGGGCATTCAGCAAGGTTGGAACAATGCTCTCTACCAGATTGGACGCAGGCATGCCGCTCCGCGATGTCCAGGAAGCCGCGTCCCACGCTGATCCGCGGACCACCATGCGCTACGACCGGTCCCGATCACGATGTCGCGCTGAGCGCTGAGACGATGCAGCAGGACACCATACAGGGCGAGCAGGCCAGTGCTGAGCGATGTGCGGTGCGTCGACCCCAGCGCCCGTAGCTGCGAGATCAGTGCTGACGGCATCTCGAAGACGTGGACGGCACCGTCAGCGCCGGCCCTGTCTGCATCCGGTATTGCGGACGTCGTTCCGGATGACTGGCTTCTCCCGCCCCCTCCAGCTCATCCACGCCCGGGCGGCCGGCCGTTTCGACGCAGCCGACTGGAGCGATATCCCGGCGCCCCAGCAGGAACTCCGGCTCGCTGCGGTATTCGACGAGGAGACGAGCAAGCCGTTCACGCTCGCCGAACCGGGCCTGGTACGGATGAGGGTGGTGCGCCTCGGGGCCAGCGACGCGGCCGTGTTCATCGCCGAGCTACTTGACTGGTACCTGTATCGCACGGCGCGGGCAGGCTCCCGCCAGCCGCCCCGCCGTCGGTTAGCTTCGCCGACTACGTTGGCCTTGAGCACAGCGCGCTGGCCGATCCGGGACAGCGGGGATTCTGGGAGAGCCGCACCGTCGACGCTCCGGTCGCGGAGCTGCCAGCCGCCCCGCCGCCCCGCCGCCCCGCCGGCCGGCCGGCCCGCCGGGGCCGGGATGCGGACGCGTGAGGTCGTCGTGCCGCGCGCAGCATCCAGGTCGGTCGCCAAAGCGGCGCGGGCGATGCGCGTCTCGCCGCGCATCGTTCTGCTGGCCGTGCATCTGCGGGTCATGAACATCATCACCGGCGAGGATGACCTTACGACCGGTGTCGTGTACAACGGCCGGCCCGAAGTCGTCGGCGGTGACGAGGTGTGCGGGCTGTTCCTCAACACCGTGCCGTTCCGGGTTCCGGTCCGCCGGGGCTTCTGGCGCGATTTCGTGGCTGCGGTTGCTGCCGAGGACACGGCGATCCAGCCACACCGCCGTTACCCTCTCGGACAGATGCTCGCCGACGCCGGGCGCGCGCGGCTTTTCGAGACGTTCTTCAACTACAGCAACTTCCACGCCTTCGCGGCCGCGCGCCGGATCCAGCAGGAGCTCGACTTCGAGGCCGACCGCGCGACCGCGCTCTCCGAGTTCCCCATCGGCGCCGAGTTCTCTTACGAGGAGACGACCTCGGCCGTGGAACTGACGCTGCGCTACGACGCCCATCGTTTCGATCAGGACTTCCTCGACCGGCTCGGCGGGTATTACACCATCGCGATGGTGCAGGCCTGCGACCTGTCAGCCACGCCATTCCGGGCCCGTAGCCTCCTGTCCCGTCCCGAACGGGAGCGGCTCGCGGCGCAGCGTGGTACCGAGCGGGACTGGTCAGGTCCCCGGCTGTTGCACGAACTGGTGGATCAGCAGCGCGCCCGGCCGGGCGAAAGCAGTGACGCTGATGCCTTCAAGACCGACATGGCCCGCACCGCCTGGATCACCGGGACATCGCCGGACTGGGAGCTGCCGTCGGCGGACCTGGACCGGATGCTGGAGGTGTTCGCGGCAAATCGCGCCGCCGCCGCCGCGTACTCGCCCCAGCCTCACCGGCAGCCGACCCTCGTGCTGCTCGCCGCGCAGACTGCGTCGCCGGGCTCAGCCGATCCAGACGATGTACAGCACTACGAGCAGCCCGGCCGCCTCGTCCAGCCGGAACGCCAGCAGGCCGCTGTCTCCGAACTCGGCTTCCCGGAAGTCGGGCTCGCCTTCGCCTGGCTGCACCAGCCACGCGTCCCACGGCGCGCCGGCCAGCCGCAGCAGCCGGTCCATGAACGCCTCGTACACGTCGTCGCGGGGCATCAGATCGCTGAAC
>DATKRH010000277.1:0-2276 GCA_035532295.1 Streptosporangiaceae bacterium | reverse complement strand
GCACCTGCGCCGCGCTGGCCGTTACGACGAGGGCGGTCGTGGCCTGCTGCTCGTCGCCCAGCTCACCGAGCGCTGGGGCAGCCGCCATACCCGGACGGGCAAGACCATCTGGGCCCAGCAGGCACTGAAGCCAGGACTGCGTTAGGCGTAGCGAGCCTGTCCTCGGCCTGCGATGGTGATGATCTCCGGGGCCGGGGTTCCATAAGCAGCTTGAAAATAGGATTACACCTGTCTCTGAAGTTTCGTAGTTATGCGGCGGCTGCGTCCCAGGCCGCGAGCACGATGCGGATTTGGTCGCTGGTGGGCTGAGCTGGGCGACTGCGGGAAAATCGGGCGGCGATCAGGGTCCGGCGCAGCTTGATGACCATGTTTCTTGATGAGGAGTAGGCCGATCTGGCCCGGCGTGCGGTGGCCAAGCTGGCCCGTAAGCGGCCGTCGCCGCTTGTGCGCGGCCGCCGGGCCGGCTGGGCGGCTGGAGTGGTCTATGCGCTTGGTCGGGCCAACTTCCTGTTCGATCCGGCGATCGGGCCGACGGCGACAGCTGACCAGCTCAGTGAGGCATTCGGCGTAGCCAAGACCACGATGGGCAGCAAGGCCAAGCAGGTCCGCGACCTGCTGCGGATCAGCCCGTTCTCGCCGGAGTTCCAGCGGGCCGGCGTAGCCGCCCAGAACCCCCTGATGTGGATCATGGAAGTGAACGGCCTTGCCGTCGGCGCCCGGCATGTTCCGGTGAATGTCCAGGTCGAGGCGTTCGAGCGTGGTTTCATCCCCTACGTGCCGGCGCTGGGCCCGGACGGCACGTAGGCCTGGCAGGAGTCACGGGTGGCGGCAACGGCCGGTGCCGAGGCGGAGCCCAGCAGCTGTACGCCGCCTCAGAGCGGGCCTTAGCTCCGGATCTATGTTGTAACATATTGGCATGACAACGACGACGATGGGCGTGCGTGAGGTGACCCGCAGCACCTCAGAGGTCTTCGACCGGACGAGCAACGGCGAGACCATAATCGTGACCAACCGCGGCCGGGTGGTCGGGATCATTACGCCGCCGCAGGCCTACTCGCCTCAGCTGACCGAACTGATCGCGGCGGGTGCCGTGCTTCCCCCGGCAGTACCGGGCGGGACGGCCGCGTTGCTGGCCATGCCCGTGCCGGCCGGGAAACCAGGGGACTCGGCGGCCGACCTGGATGCGCTCCGCGAAGACCGAGCATGATCTACATCGACACCTCGGCCGTGCTCAGGCTCGTCCACCCCGAGGCGGAGAGCGGGGCGCTGCGGACGTGGCTCGCGAGTCACCCCGACGACCTGGTCAGCTCGGCCCTGGTCCGCACTGAAGCCCGTCGTGCACTGCTCCGCAACGATCCGGGGGCGCTGCCGGGGCTGCCGGCCATCCTGTCGGTAATCGCCCAGATCCCGGTGAGCGAGGCCATCCTCGACTCGGCCGCGATGTTCCCTGAGCCGTTGCTGCGCTCCCTGGACGCCATTCACCTGGCGAGCGCACAGTCCATCACCGCGGTGACTGCGGTCCTTGCCTACGACAAGCACCTCATCGACGCCGCGCGGAACGCTGGCCTCACGGTAGCCAGCCCAGCCTGACTCACAGTGCGACCGGTCTCTGCCGGGCCGCATGGCCGGCGCGAAGCGCTCGCCGCCCAGTTGGCGCAGTGACCAGGTCGTCTTGTCCCGCGACGAGCACACCGCCAGCGGCTATGACCCGGGCCTGGTCACCACCGATCCGGCCACGTCCCCGGGCGCGCTGGTGGCCCGGTACGCCAGCCGGCGGGCGATTAAGCAGGCATTCGCTGACGCCCGCAACGTGCTGGGCGCCGGGGAGGCCCGCAACCGGGTCCGGCTGGCCGTCGAGCGCACCGTCCCGTTCGCCTTGTTTGTGCACGCCCTCATCGTCTTGTGGTACGCGCGCTACGGCCACGACCCGGCCGACATCGACGACCGCCGCGCCGCCCAGCCCTGGTACCGGTCCAAGGCGGAGCCGGCCTTCAAGAAACATGGTCATCAAGCTGCGCCGGACCCTGATCGCCGCCCGATTTTCCCGCAGTCGCCCAGCTCAGCCCACCAGCGACCAAATCCGCATCGTGCTCGCGGCCTGGGACGCAGCCGCCGCATAATAACGAAACTTCAATCTGTCTGCTGATATCAGTTTAATGATGGGTTGAAGGGACCATAATGGTCGCTCGCGCGAATTCGGCCATAATGCCGTCAGAGGGAGGCTCCGATGTCGCAGGACGGGCTCTTGCGCTTGCGCCGCGGTACCCGGCGCCGCG
>DATKRH010000276.1:0-7516 GCA_035532295.1 Streptosporangiaceae bacterium | reverse complement strand
TCTTCTCCGCCCCCGCTGCTGCGGGCGTTTCATGGACGGGCTGCCGGGCAGGGCATGGCCGAAAGGCCCGCCGCGACGGCGTAGCCTGCCCCGGGCCATACCGGCCGCATCGCCCGCGAACCCCAGGCTGCTGGAGGCAATGATGAACGATCGCGTGACGCGGCGGCATATCGAGATCAAGGATGGTGACCGCACCATCGCGGCCGCCGACGTCAGCACGCCGGAGGATGCCGACGCGGCACCGCGTGCCTCGCTGCACGCCTGGGCTGGTCACGTCGCTCCGGGTAGCCGGGCCAGGCTGGTCGACTCGGTCCTCGACCTGCCCGAGGTCCGGGCCGCCGGCCGGCTGGAGGCCACCCTGCCGATCGGCGACGGCGAGTCGCTGGACCGGTTCCGTGAGCGCTGCGACGACGTGACCACCCGCCCGGCGGGAGCGAGCGCCCTGCTCGATGCCACTCCCGCCCCGGGCAGCAGCCTGGCGAGCCCGCCGTCCGGCCAGGGGCTCCCGCGGGACGAGACGTCCGGCTAGGGCTGCTGCCGCCCTGACCGGCCTCAGCAGCCGAGGGCGGCGGCGAGATCGACCAGCCCGTCGGCCTCGAGCAGTCCGTCCAGCTCGGGTGCCTGCTCGGGCGGCGCGGCGGGTCCCCACTCCAGGGGCCGGCGGATGAAGATCGGGCGCAGGCCCAGCGCGGCGGCGGCGCGCAGGTCACCGGCGTGCGCCGCGACCATCCCGGCCTCCTGCGGCCGGCGGTCGAGCAGGCGCAGCGCCGTGGTGTAGACGTCGGGGTCGGGCTTGTAGCCGGCGGCCAACTGCGCGGACAGCAGCACATCCACCCGAAGGTCGGCGAACTTGAGCAGGTCGGCGAGCAGGGCCAGGTGGCCGTTCGACAAGGTCGCGGTGACATGCCTGCGGCGCAGCCGGTCCAGTCCCGCGCGGCTGTCGGGCCAGGGCGCCAGCCGCCGCCAGCCGCTCACGAGCGTTTCCTGGCTGGCGGCCGGCAGCGCCGCGCCGTGGCGGGCAAGCACGCCGGCCAGCGTCTCGCGCTGCAGGGAATCAAGGTCGCGCCACGGCTCGCCGCGGCGGACCCGGTCCATCGCCGGCTGGTAGGCGCGGCGCCAGTCGTCGATGACGGCCGCCCACTCGACCTGCGGATTCGAGTCGGCCCCGGCCGCCCCGGCCGTCTCAGCCCGGGCCCCGGCCGCCTCGGCGATGTCGATCAGGCTGGACCGCCAGTCGACGAGAGTTCCGAAGACGTCGAACAGCAGGACCCGCAGCGGCGCGGTCAGAGCCCGTCCTCGGCGGGGCGGCCGAGCGCCCGGTAGGTCCAGCCGGCGGCCCGCCACAGCGCCGGATCGAGCAGGTGGCGGCCGTCGGCGATGTTGCGGCGGGCCACGGCCTTGCCGATGACCTCGGGATCGGCCTGCCGGAACTCGGGCCATTCGGTCAGCACCAGCAGCACGTCCGCGTCCGTGGCGGCGCTCAGCATCGAGTCAGCGTACTCCAGTTCCGGGTGCGACTGCCGGGCCCGATCCAGTGCGGCCGGGTCATAGGCCGTGACCCTGGCGCCGAGGCGGTGCAGCCCCGTGGCGACATCAAGCGCGGGCGAGTCCCGGATGTCGTCGGAATCCGGCTTGAACGCCAGGCCGAGGATGCCGACATTGCGGCCCTCCAGCGTCCCCCCGGCCAGCTCCCGGGCCAGGTCGACCATCCGGGCGCGGCGCCGCGTATTGATCATGTCCATTTCGGCGAGGAACGAGACCGCCTCGCCCGCCCCGAGCTCCGTGGCCCAGGTGCCGAAGGCCCGGATGTCCTTGGGCAGGCAGCCACCGCCGAAGCCGAGGCCGGGCCGCATGCCAGCGCCGCCGATCCGGTGGTCGTAGGCCAGGGACTCCGCCAGGCTGGCGACGTCCGCGCCGACCGCCTCGCAGACCTCGGCCATCGCGTTGATGAACGAGATCTTGGTCGCGAGAAAGGCGTTCGCGGCGACCTTGACCAGTTCCGCGGTGGCGAAATCGGTGACGACGAAAGGCACCCCGGCCGCGAGCGGCTCCGCGTACACCTCGCGCAGGATCGCCTCGGCGCTCGCCGAGCGCACCCCCACGACGATCCGCTCGGGCCGCAGCGTGTCGGTCACGGCATGTCCCTCGCGCAGGAACTCCGGATTCCAGGCCAGCTCGGCGTCCGCGCCCGCGGGCGCCAGGCTCGCCAGGCGCTCGGCCAGCTTCGCCGCGGTGCCCGCCGGGACGGTGGACTTCCCGACGATCAGGCACGGGCGGCTCAGCAGCGGCGCGAGCGCCTCGATGCACCCGTGGAGCTGCGACAGGTCGGCGCCGCTCGATCCGGTGGCCTGCGGAGTGCCCACGCAGCAGAAGTGCACGTCCCCGAAGTCCGCTGCCTCCTGGAACGATGTCGTGAAGCGCAGCCGTCCCGAGCGCACCCCGCGGTCGAGCGACGCCTCCAGCCCGGGCTCGTAGAACGGCAGCCGGCCGTCGGCCAGCGCCGCGATCCGAGCCGCGTCGACGTCCACGCCGAGTACGTCAAAGCCGAGTTCGGCCATGCACGCGGCGTGCGTAGTGCCGAGATACCCCGTTCCCAGCACGGTAACGCGACGGGCCACTGCGCTCTCCTTCTTCTCTCGAGGGTGCCTGCTAGCGGACGAATCGCCCCTGGCCTGGCCTCGCCGGCAAGCGGCGGGGCAACGTGCGGCGGGACCGCACGGATCACGTGTCCCCGCGGGACCGGACGATCAGGTCGGCCAGCAGCGCGAGGGTGGCGATGATCAGCCCCGTGACCAGGACCAGGACGGTGTCGACCGCGATCAGGAACGGGTGCACGATCAGATCGAAGATGCCCTTGACGATACCCAGGCCGATCAGGGTGAGGGCCAGGGGCATCAGCACCTTCAGCGGATTAAAGTACATCACCATCCGCAGCACCTGAAGGATGTAGCGGTAGGCGTCCCTGACGAACTTGAACTTCGACGTGCCGGCCCGCTTCGCGTAATCGATCGGCACGTACCGCACGTCGTGCTGGTTCGACAGGAAGGCGATCGTGATCGTGGTCACGCACGAGAACCCGGGCGGCAGCAGCCTCAGGTACGGCAGTGACACCTCGCGCCGGAACGCCCGGAGCCCGGAGTTCAGGTCCGGGATCGGCGAGTTGGTCAGCACCTCGGCCAGCTTGCGGATGAACCACTTGGCCGGCACCCGCAGGAACTTGTGGGTGCCCTCCTCAGTGGTCCTGGCCCCGACCACCTGATCCAGATGCGGGTCCTTCTCCAGCATCTGGACGAACTCGGGAATCCGCTCATTCGGATAGGTCATGTCGGCGTCGGTCCACACGACGATCTCACCGCGCGCCTGCTGGGTGCCGATGCGCCGGACGGTGCCGGAGCCGCCGTTGCGGTGGAAATGCACCACCCGCAGGTGCGGGAAGTCAGGCGCGGCCTCCTGCAGGCGGTGCAGCGTCCCGTCGGTGGAGGCGTCGTCGTAGGCCACCAGCTCATAGGAGTAGCCGCTCAGGTCCATGGCCTCGCAGATCCGCGCCACCTCAGAGATGACGTGGCCCTCCTCGTTACGGCAGGGCAGGATGATCGAGACATATGGTTTCTGCAAGGACGTTTCGCTCACGGGCCGAGAGAATACTCCGATTTCAGGAGTGGCGGCGGACGTAGCGCCGAGAGAGGCGGTCACAGCTAGGGCTCCGACATCCAGACGTTGAATTTCAGTTCATCGGTCGTTTTCGGCGGCGTGGTCAGCGTGTGCGTGTCCTGGGTGCTGCGCAGCTTCATGATCTGCCGGGCCGGGCTGCCATACCTGATCAGTGCCAGCCGGGTCCCGGCCAGCAGCACCGGCCGACGCCCCGCCTGCCGGATGCCGCTCTCCACCGCCTGCACGACGCTGCGCCGGTGGTCGCCCAGCCGGGCGACCGGCACGTTGCACATACCCCGGATGACCTCCGCCATGTGGTCGGCGGTCGGACCGGTGACGATGACGACCGACGCGTCCGCGGGGATAGCCGCGCACATGCCGCTGACCGCCGCGATCTCGCCCCCGAACGTGGTCTTGCCCGCCAGGCCGACCGCGACGGGCTCAAGCCCGAGCGGGCCCTTGCCGCTGCGCACGATCCCGAACGTGGTGATAACGGTCGGTATCACCAGCGCCGCCGCACCCACCAGGGCGACGCCGGCCCAGGCCACCCGCCTGGTGCCGCGCTGGCGGAGCCAGCCCGCCAGCCAGCTCGATGCCCAGACCGCCAGCAGGATGAAGCCGGGCAGCACGGCCGGGACCAGCCGGCGGCTCGCCCAGGGCTGATCGGGCGTGATCGCCGGCCGGTACAGGGTCACGACGATGGCCCAGGCGAACGTCATCAGGGGCAGCGTCCAGGTCGGCGCGCGACCCTGCAGGCAGCGGCGCGCGAGCACCGCGGCGCCCAGGGTGCCGAGCAGCACCGCGGGGACCCCGATGTACCAGAACACCCAGTGCAGGCTGATCTCGTCGTACAGGCGCGTCCCGTCGACCGGCAGGTGATCGGTCCGCTGGAAGCCGGCGATGACGGACTCGGTGGTCTTGGTCATCTTGGCGTGCACGGTCTGCACGTACGGGCGGATGGTGAAGCCGGCCAGCACGACGAACGCCGCCGCGGCCGCCGCGTTGGGCAGCCAGTTTCCGCGCAGCTCCGGCAGGCCGCGATGACGCAGCGCCAGCACCCCGGCCGCCGTGCCGACCACCACCAGGGCCACCACGAGCGCCAGCGGGATCAGGGAGGTCCTGATGCTCTCCAGGTACGGCTTGGTCAGCAGCACGCCGTCCGCGGTGCCGTAGATGACACCGACCACCAGGCCGCCGAGCAGCGGGAGCGCCTGCCGCCGGTGACGGCCGACGAGCAGCAGCCCGATGTACGGGATCACCGGCAGCATGTCGCTGGCCCCGTCGATGCGCACCAGCAGGGTCAGGCCCAGGGTCAGGCCGCCCAGCGCGGCGACGACCCTGGTGCCGATCCCGTCGGCGCGCAGCGAGTCGACGACCAGGCAGAGCCCGCCGAGGAACAGGATCTGCACGACGGGCTCGCTGTAGGTCGCCCGGCTGGTGAACTGCTCCGGGAGCGAGACCGCGAGAACCAGGGCGGCCAGCGGCGCCCACCGCGGGCCGACCAGCCGGGCCGCCAGGCCGGCGAAGGTCAGCACCGCCAGGGCCCCGAGCACCGGCCCCAGCGCGACCGCGGAGCTCACGCCGCCCAGCCAGAACCCGCCGGCCAAGATCATCGGCAGCCCCGCCATGAACTGGGGCACCACGCTCTGGCCGACCTGGTAGAAGGCGAAGCTGTGGAAGGAGAGCACGTGATGGGTGCCGCCGAAGGCCGCGCGATCCTGCGGGATCGGCAGCGAGTGGTGGTGGGCGATCCAGTTCCCGAACTGAATGTAGGACGCCGGATCGCGGAAGATGATGAGGTCCTGGGAGTGGTAGATCATCTGGTCGACGCCGAAGGCGATCACGACCGCGAGCACGCCCGCCACCGTCCACCACGGCGTCCGCGCCCGCCCTGGCTCCGGCTGGCGGCCCAGCAGCGGGCCGGTCGCGGACAGGGCGGGGATCCAGCGCAGGCCGAAGATCACCAGCACCACCGCCAGCGGCACGGAGATCACCAGCATCAGCAGCGGGGTGAACAGGCCCAGGAACAGCAGCGGCAGGCCGGCCAGCAGCCAGGCCACCGCCAGCAGGGCGGGCAGGACGGTCAGCCGCGCCAGCAGCCGCCCGGCCACGTCCGCTGGCTCGCCCGCACCGCCGTCCGCGGCGGCACCCGCCGCGGCCGGATCGGCGGGCACGGTCCTGGCACCGGCGCTCATCCGCCGCTCCCCTTCGTGGTCTTGCCAGCGGTCTTGGCGGCCCCCTGCCGGCCGACGAGGTGCAGCACGACGTACCCATGCCGGTCGAACATGATGCGGTAACCGCTGTGCTCGAGTTGCCGCACGCTCTGCCGCTGCTCGCGCACGGTCGAGAACGTGAACTGAAGCTGCTTCACCTGAGCGACCACCCAGGGCGGCCGCAGCGGCGGGTGCTTCCCGTCGCCGTCCCACAGCAGG
The DNA here is from genome assembly GCA_035532295.1 of Streptosporangiaceae bacterium. Taxonomy (GTDB): domain Bacteria; phylum Actinomycetota; class Actinomycetes; order Streptosporangiales; family Streptosporangiaceae; genus DASUBV01. The sequence continues at coordinate 1,433 of DATKRH010000276.1, read as the reverse complement.
ACGGTGTCTCGCGCCGCCAGCTGGGGACCCAGGTAGTTCGTCGCCTGGACGGTGACCCCGCTGGGGACCTTGGCGTCCGCCGCGGCGGCCGCGTCCATCCAGGCGGTCCGGTGGTAGAACGACCGGCTGAAGGCGGCCCCGAGAGCGAACTTCGGGACCGTGTACAGCGCGATGGCGAACATCGCGACGGCGCAGGCCAGCGCCACCGTGCCCGCGCCCCGGCCGGACAGCGCCCTAGCCCGGGCCGGGCTTGGTAGCCCGGCCCGGCGCCGCGCGGCCCGGTCGCCGGGAACTGGCTGGTCGCCGGGGACTGGCTGGTCGCCGGGGACTGCCCGGTCGCCGGGGACTGGCTGGCCAGCCACCGCCCGGTCGTCAGCCGGGGTCGCGGCGGAGCCGTCCGCCGCCGCAGGCCCGGACTCCGCCTCGGTACCGGCGACGGCTGGCTGTGATCGCGCATTATGTCCAGTGAAGTAACGCCACGCCAGCGTCGCCCACCGGTCGAGCCGCGCCGCGCCGTCGACGGCGGCGCACACCAGGACGACGACCAGGTAGGAGTTGTACTGGTACTGCGTGACCCACCAGTTCGGGAACTTGGAGCCCAGCATGCGCTCGAGCACGAGCGGGAGGGCGGCCAGCGCGATCGGCGACAGCAGGGGCAGGAAGCCGAACGCGCCGACGAGCCAGAGCATGGTGTCGAGCTTGACCCGGGGCGTGAACAGCACCTTCAGGGAACTGCGCGGGTGGGCGATCATGTGCCCGAGGACCTGCGGGATGTTGTTGCCCAGGCTCGAGTAGGCCCAGTAGTAGTCAGACCGCCCGCCGAAGGCCGGGATGAGAACGTAGGTCGCGAATGCCGTATAGGCGACGCCTACCACCACCAGCCCGATGCCGACCAGCCATTTCCGGCGCACGACACCCGGCCGGGAGACGGCCAGGTACACCCCGATCCCGGCCACCAGCAGGCCCATGTCCTCCTTGACGAGGAGCAGGAAGGCCAGGGCGATCAGCGCCGAGCGCAGCCGGCCCGCCTGGAAGCGCTCCAGCGCGATGGCCGTCAGCACCGGGGCGAACGCGGCCTCGTGGAAATCGAAGGCGGCGGCCGAGGCCAGCGGCCAGCTCAGGCCGTAGGCGACGGCGACCAGGTAGGCGGCGATGGTGGCCTTCCGCCCGCCGCCGAACGCCCGCCGGGTGAAGATCCACAGCCAGGGGATCGCGAGCGCGAACAGCGCCGCCTGGGCGACCAGCAGGTTGACGGGACTGTCGTGGATCCAGTACAGCGGAGCCAGCGCCGCGATGATCGGCGAGAAATGGTCGCCGAGGACCGAGAAGTTCGGGCCGAACCCGTTGTGCACGCCCTTGACGATCGAGATGCCGGGCTGGAAGTGCGCGTACGACCGGACGGCCTGATCGAAGATCACCAGATCGTAGGACGT
>DATKRH010000275.1:0-32221 GCA_035532295.1 Streptosporangiaceae bacterium | reverse complement strand
CCGCGAGTCTCGTCGTCGCAGAGCGCGCCGGCCAGGCCGGCCAGGTAGCAGGCCTCCGCGGTGACCCCGAGTTGGCGCGCCACCTGGTAGTCGACACTCAGATCGGTGCCGAACATCGCCGGGTCGTCGGTGGACACCGAGCAGGCGACGCCGGCCGCGACCAGGTCCGGGAGCGGGTGCTCGGCCAGCGCGGCGACGACGCCGGTCCGCAGGTTAGACACCGGGCAGACGTCCAGCACGATGCCCCGGGCGGCTAGCTCACTGACCAGGGCCGGATCCTCGACGGCCCGGATTCCGTGCCTGATCCGCACCGCGCCCAGGGTGTCGAGAGCGCCGCGGATCGAGGCGGGCCCCGCCGCCTCCCCGGCATGCGGCACGGCCGGAATCCCACCCTCGCGGGCCAGCGCGAAGGCGGGCGCGTACGGCTCCGGCGGGAACTCGGCCTCCAGGCCGCCCAGGCCGAGCCCGACCACGCCGCGGTCGCGGTAGGCGACCGCGTGCCGGGCGGTCTGCTGCGCGGCTTCCAGCGGGAAGCCGCGCGGGATGTCGGGCGTGAGCCTGACCTGCACCCCGTGCCGTTCCGCGGCCTCCTGGGCGCCGTCGCAGTACCCGGCGAAGACCTCATCCCAGCGCGCGCCCCGGCGGACCGGCTCGGCGGGCGTGAAGATGCCCTCCAGGTAAGCCGCGCCGTGGCCGGCCGCCTCGGCGGCGTAATCGACCACGACCTGCCGGAAATCCTGGTCGGTCCGCAGCGCGCCGGTGGTGATCACCCAGGTGTCGATGAAGTGGGCGAAGTCGCGGAACTCATACAGCTCGGCCAGGCCGTCCTCGGTGTCGGCTGGCAGCGGCACGCCATTGCGCCGCGCGATCTGCAGCAACGTTCCCGCCCGGACGGTGCCCTCCAGGTGCACGTGCAGCTCGATCTTGGGGAAGGCCGGGCCGGGCTGCGCGAAGGTCGGGACAGTCACGGCATTGATTATCGCCGGGCCGGGGAACCGGACGGACCGCGGGCGCGTCCCAGGACCATGAACATCAGGGTCAGGCGCCGGGCCGCGAGGCGGACCCGCGCAACCCGCCCGGAGCGCGCCGCTGGCCTGCTCCGCGGGCGGGGGATGCCAGCACGCATCACCGTCGCTATCTGTGCCGCGCTCCTTGCTGGGGCCGGACTGCTCGTGGCCGGCTGCTCCTCCCCCGGAGCCGGATCATCCGCCAGCTCGCCAGGAGTTGACCACGGCCCGGCCGGGGCCGCCGCCGGCGGGACCGCCGTAGCGCCCACCGCGGGCATGAACAGGGCAGCCGGCCAGTCCGCCGGCCAGTCCGCCGGCCAGTCCGCCGGCCAGTCCGCCGGCATTCAGGCGGCCCGCCTCGCGCGCAGCGGCGAGAGCATCATCTACACCGCGAACCTCACGGTCCGGGTGCGCGACAGCGCGAAGGCGGCGTCGGCCGCCGTCAGTGACGTCACCGCGGCCGGCGGGTATACCGCCGCGGAGCAGGCCACGGCGAGCCGGTCCGGCGGCCAGCCGCCCCAGGTCAGCCTGACGCTCAAGGTTCCCGTGGCGAGCTACCCGGCGGCGCTCGGCCGGCTGTCCGCGCTGGGCCGGCAGACCTCGCTGAGCCAGCAGTCCAGCGACGTGACCCAGCAGGTCGCCGATGTCGGCAGCCTCGTCACGTCCCAGCAGGACGCGATCGCCCAGCTCCGGACCCTCCTGCGGCGAGCCGGATCAGTCACCGGACTGCTGCAGGTGCAGGAGCAGATCAGTAACGACGAGTCCACGCTGGAGGCGCTGCAGGCCCAGCAGCGGGCCCTGGATCACGAGACGACCTACGCCACCATTTCGCTACTGCTGCTGAGCCCGCGGCCGCGCCCGGTGGCGCACCAGGGACCGCGGCACGGTTTCACCACGGGGCTGGCGGCCGGCTGGCGCGGGCTCCGGCACGCGACCGCGTGGGTGCTGACCGCGCTGGGCGCCGTACTGCCGTTCGCGCTCATCATCGCGATCATCGGAGGTCTCGGCTACGCGGGGTGGCGGCGGATCAGCCAGCGCCGGGCCCGGCCGACCCCGGCCGGCTGAGCGCATGCACCAGGTCGGTGAGCCGGGCGAGCACGTCCGGGCTGGTGTCCGGCAGGACGCCGTGCCCGAGGTTAAAGATGTGCCCCTCGGCCGCGGCGCCGCGGTCCAGCACCTGCCGGGCCCGCTCCTCGATGACCTCCCGGGGGGCGAGCAGGATCGACGGGTCGAGGTTGCCCTGCAGCGCCTTGCCCGGCCCGACCCGGACGGCCGCCTCGTCCAGCGGTACCCGCCAGTCGACGCCGACCACGTCCGCGCCTGCCTCGCTCATCAGGCCCAGGAGCTCTCCCGTGCCCACGCCAAAGTGAATCCGCGGCACGCCCGTCTCCGCCAGCGCCGCGAAGACCCGCTGGCTGTGCGGCAGGACCGACCGGCGGTAATCCTCGGGGCTCAGCGTGCCGATCCAGGAGTCGAACAGCTGCACGGCGGAGGCGCCCGCCGCCACCTGAGTCCGCAGGAAGGAGATCGTGATGTCGGCCAGCCTGCTCAGCAGGGCGTCCCACAGCTCCGGCTGGCCGTACATCAGTGACTTGGTGATCTCGAAGTTCTTCGACGGGCCGCCGTCCACCAGGTAACAGGCCAGCGTGAACGGGCCGCCGGCGAAGCCGATCAGCGGCTTGGGGCCAAGCTCGGCCACCAGGTTCGTGACCGCCTCGGTCACGAACGGGATGTCCCCGGCATCAAGCGGGCGCAGCCGGTCGAGGTCCGCCGCGACGCGCACCGGCTCGTCGACCACGGGGCCGACCCCGGGCTGGATCTCGATGCCGACGCCGACCGCGCGCAGCGGCACCACGATGTCGCTGAAGAAGATCGCGGCGTCCACGTCGTACCTGCGCAGCGGCTGCAGGGTGAACTCGGTGATGAGATCGGGGGTCGAGCACGCGTCGAGCATGGACATGCCAGCGCGGGCTTTCCGGTACTCGGGCAGCGACCGGCCCGCCTGGCGCATGTACCAGACCGGCGTCTGGGGCACCGGCTGCCGGCGGCAGGCACGCACGAACGGGGAATCCGCGGTCGACGACGTCACAACAGGGATGTTCTCACAGAGCCGGACGGCTGGTGCCCCGCGCCGGCGGCGCGGCCGCCCTGCCCCGGCGGCGCGGCCGCCCTGCCCCGGACGGGCCATGCCGGGGGTTCCGGGGGGTTTCCCGTCAAAAGCCCGCATGACACGCCGTCCGAGGTCCGCAGACCTCGGGCACTACCGTGCCAGCATCAGTGCTGAGCCTGACTCCCCTGCAATGAGCTCGGTCTCGTGGCTGAGAGCGGCATACCGGCAAGGAGGTTCCAGATGACGCAGATTGTTCGGTATTGCGCGGACTGCGACTGGGATCGGCCGTTCGAGCAGGTCCATGACCGGCCGGGCGAGTACCCGGACTGTCCCGATGGCGACTGCGCGGAGTGGGCGTGCACCGCTTGCGGCGCCGCGCTGCTGATCGGCCTTGCGTGGTTCGGCTCCCAGCCGGCGGAGGCCGCCGAGCTGCGCGGCCAGGTGGCATGAGGATCACGCGACCGTGCCCATCGCCCAGACGACGCTGAAGTCCACCGGACCGCCAGCGGAAGCCGGCCCTGACGAGGCAGCTTTCCGGCTTGCCGTGGCGGACCTGGAAACCGGCCTGGAGCTGCAGCGTGACGCCCGCCCCGAGTTGGCCTTCGAAGATGAGCCAGCGCCCCGGCGGCTGGCGCCCTTCGCGGCCGCGATTGCCGCGTCGGTGCTGGCGGGGGAGACTGAGATCGGCTGGGGAAAGTTCGTGCTGCTCTACGATCCGGCCGGTCAGGCCGGCTGGGCGGGGCAGTTCCGGATCATCGCCTACGTCCGCACCGAGCTCGACCCCGAGATCGCGGCCGATCCGCTGATCGCCGAGGTGGGCTGGAGCTGGCTGGTGGAGGCGCTGGACGCGCGGGCGACGGGCTACGGGCAGACCAGCGGGACGGTGACTCGCGTGGTGACGGAGGGGTTCGGCTCGAAGCAGGATGAGCCCACGTCCACCGGGTTCGAGCTGCGGGCGTCGTGGACGCCGACGGCACCCGGCGACGGACGGCCGGCCCTGGACGGGCACGTGGCCGCATGGTGCGATGCGCTCTGCATGGCAGCAGGGCTGCCGCCGCTGGGGGTTTCCGCGCTGCGGCCGCCGGGCCGCAGGCGGCAGCAGTGAGCCACGCCAGCGACAACGCCAACGGCGGCGGCAGCGGCGGCAGCGGCGGCAGCGGCGGCAGCGGCGGCGGCAGCATTGACAGCCAGGCCAGCAGGCCCGAGCCGGACGACGAGGCGGAAGCGGAACGCCAGGCCGTGCCGCTCCTGGAGCCGCGCGATGGCCTGCCCCCGCTGGTCACGACGGCCGAGGCGCTGGAAGCCGCCATCCGCGCGCTCACCGCCGGGTCTGGTCCCGTCGCCGTCGACGCCGAGCGGGCCTCGGGCTTCCGCTACGGCCACCGGGCGTTCCTGGTGCAGCTGCGGCGGCATGGTGCCGGCACGGTGCTGATCGATCCGGTAGCCTGCCCCGACCTGTCCGGCCTCGACGCCACCCTGGCCGACACCGAGGCGGTCCTGCACGCGGCGTCGCAGGACCTGCCCTGCCTGGCCGAGCTCGGTTACCGGCCGCGCCGCATCTTCGACACCGAGATGGCCGGACGGCTGCTCGGCTATCCGCGCGTCGGGCTCGCCACCCTGGTCGAGGAGCTGCTAGGGCTGCGCCTGGAGAAGACGCACTCGGCGGCCGACTGGTCCACCCGGCCGCTGCCGCAGGAGTGGCTGCACTATGCGGCCCTTGACGTCGAGGTGCTCGTCGAGTTGCGCGACATGCTCGCCCGGCAGCTGACCGAGCAGGGGAAGCTGGACTGGGCCTGGCAGGAGTTCGCGGCCGTGCTCGCGGCCGGGCCGCCGGAGCCCCGGACTGACCCGTGGCGCCGTACCTCCGGCATTCACCGGGTGCGTAACCGCCGCGGCCTGGCCGTGGTCCGCGAGCTGTGGCTGGAGCGGGACAAGATAGCCCGGCTGCGGGATCTGTCGCCGACCAAGGTACTGCCTGATCGCGCGATCGTCGAGGCCGCCCGGTCCCTCCCGGCCGGGATGCCGGAGCTCGCCGAGATCGCCGGCTTCACCGGGCGCGGAGCCCGGCGTAACCTAGCCGACTGGACCGCGGCCATCAGCCGGGCAAGGGCCCTGCCCGACCGGTCCCTGCCGGAGGCATCGGCCCCGCCGAGCGACGGCCCGCCGCCGGCTCACCGATGGGCGGATCGCGATCCGGAGGCGGCCAGGCGGTTGACGGCGGTCCGCGCCGTCGTGGCCGCCCTTGCGGACGCCAACGGCCTCCCGACCGAGAACCTGGTGCCGCCCGACGCGGTCCGCCGCCTCGCCTGGCAGCCGCCGGCGCAGTCGGCGCCTACCGCCGTCAGCGCCGCGCTGCTGGGCTATGGCGCCCGGCCCTGGCAGGTCGAGCTGACGGCCGTCCCGATCGCCAAGGCGCTCCTGCGGATCATCGAGAAGGGCGACGAGTGACCCGGCTCGGCCAGTGACCCGGTACCGCCAGTGACCCGGTACCGCCGCTCGCTCAGGCGCTCCAGGGCAGGGCGCGCAGGTCGCATGGCATGGCGGAGCCAGCCTGGGGCTGGCCCGCGCACGGCAGCGGCCGGCCGGACTCCGGGTAATCCGGGAAGACGTTCAGCAGGACCTCGCAGTCACAGCAGCCGCCCAGTCGCTCCAGCCGGCGCAGCAGCGCGCGGGCCCGCGGCGCCCGCTCCCCGCGCCACCGCACGGTCCAGCGATGCGTGCCATCACAGCCGAACTCGTTGATCATCCGAAGCAGGAAGCAGCGCAGGCACTCCTGTTCCCCTGGCTCGGTGAGCCGCCTGGACAGCCAGGCGACCTCGGCCTCCACCTGTCGGGCAATATCCTCAGCCATGTCCCCAGCCATCCGCGTTCTCCCTGGTAGTGGCGAGCTGACAGGTCCGTTGTATCGCGGGCTACTGACATTTCCGCGGGCCTGTCAGCCCGGCGCCGGTGCATTTGCGGGCGCCACCGTCATGCTGGATGGGAGCTGTTGCGGGATGGCTGATCAGTTCGTGCCGGGCGGCCGGCGCGGGTCCGCGCCGGGCGGGTCGCTGAAAGCGCTCCGCACCTCGTCCTGCTCCTGCACGGAGAGGTTCGAGCGAATCAGCTCCATGCTCTCGCCCTCGAACGCCTTCGCGACCGTGCCGATGACGGCACCGGCGCTCAGCAGCACGATCGCCGAGGTTCCCGGCATCATGTCACCCTTGACCGACTCGACCATCGAGCTGTCGATGACGTCATGCCGGAGCTTGTGCACGAACGAGGAAACCTTGCTGCCCTCATCGGTGACATGCTCGTGCGCCGTCGGCGCGGCGGCGTACTGCGGCCAGCGGAGGACAGCGAGGTCCTGCACGTCGATGAGCCGCTGTTCGTCTAGCTGCTTGAGCCTGAGGACGGCGTTATCGGCCCCCTCGGTGCCGCTGAACCGCCATGCCGTCAGTGTGGACATCGCTGATCTCCTTCCGCGGGCTGCGCCCGGCTCCGCCCGCTGCAGCTCATGGCCGACATTCCCTACATCTCCCCGACGGTTCGCCGCAGGGTCTGGTCGATGTCCCGCGGGTCCACGTCGAGGTCCTCGGCGGTCTGCTTCTCGGCCCCGGTCACCGACTCCTGGACGGCACCCGCGATCCTGCTCTCGCCGACGACGATGAGCCCGGCCTGGCCCGGGTCGATGAGGTCCCCGAGTTCCTTGGCGCGCGAGCGGGACATGCCCTTGGCCAGATGACCGCTCACCCCGCCGATCACCCCGCCGGCGGCGGCCGCGCCGAGGATCGCCGGCGGGAATAGCACGCCGACAGCCGCCCCCGCGGCGACGCCCCACCAGGCGCCGTGCCGGGTGGCCGTCTCGTCCTTGTTCTCGTGCACCCTGCCCCGGGCGTCCTTGGTGACGACGGCCGCGTCGTAGGCGCCGACCAGGCCCCTCGCATGGAGTCCCTTGACGGCCTGGTAGTCGTCTCGTGCCGCCGCCTCGTCCGGATACGTCGCAACGTAGACAAATGTGCCATCGGTCCTGGCCATTGCCGGTCCCCTCTCGCGCTGGTGCGGTCCACCGGACGAACAGTCACAGACTGGTCGCCAGCGCCGGTCCGGTCGTCACCCGTTCGGAGTGATTTCCGGCCGGGCGACAGCCGCCACCGCCCGCGTGTCCGCCGGCTCGCTCCTGCATGCTGCTGCTGTAGCGCGCCCCGGACTCCCGTCGGGCATTGACGGGCATCACGGCCAGGACTACGCGTCCCTGGCTAATAGGAAACTTTCCTATTAGCCAGGGACGCGAAGACGGTGCAGCCTTTTGGGGGTGATAGCCCCCAAAAGGCTGCACGATCAGTCCGGCCCCCAGGCGTGCCGTCCATTCAGCTCTCACCCAGGAGCCCACGTGAAGCCAATCAGACCATTCGGGCCGCGCCTGGCCCTGGCAGCGGCCGCAGCGGCCGTGATCGCCGTCACCAGCGGGGGCGTCTTCGCCGCCACCGCGCAAGCCAGCCCCGCCGCCCCCGCCACCGCGCAAGCCAGCCCCGCCGCCCCCGGCAGCCCCGGCAGCCCCGGCAGCCCCGGCAGCCCCGCCGCTCCAGCCGCCCCGGTGTCCCAGGCCCGCCCGCACGCCCCCCGCCCGCACGCCCCCCGCCCGGGCGGAGACGAGGCGAGTTACCACAAGGTCGGTTATTTCCTGCAATGGAGCATTTACGGGCTGAACTTCCACGTCAAGGACCTGGTGACGAGCGGGGTCGCGGCCAAGCTGAGCCAGATCGACTACGCCTTCGCCAACGTCAGCCCGCAGGGCCAGTGCTATGAGACCACCGCGGCCGGCCAGGGCGACCCGTGGGCGGACTACCAGGCCACGTTCCCCGCCAGCGAGACGGTCAACGGGGTGGCGGACACGTCGACTCAGCCGCTCGCCGGGAACTTTAACCAGCTCAGGGAGCTGAAGGCGGTCTATCCGCACCTCAAGGTCGTGATGACCATCGGCGGCTGGACCTGGTCGCGGTATCTCTCCGATGCCGCGCTCACGCCCGCCTCCCGCAAGGCCTTCGTGTCTTCCTGCATCGACACCTTCATCAAGGGCAACCTGCCCGTCCAGGCCGACGCCGCGCAGGGCGGCCCGGGCTCCGCCGCCGGCATCTTCGACGGCTTCGACCTGGACTGGGAATGGCCGGGCTCGCCCGCCAACACGGGCACCGCCTACCGGCCGCAGGACAAGCAGGATTACGTGGCGCTGCTGGCCGAGTTCCGCCACCAACTGGATCGGCTGGGCCGGCAGACCCACCGGCACTACATCCTCTCCGCGTTCGTGCCCGCCAACCCGACCACCATCCAGGCCGGGTTCGACGTGCCCCGCGTCTTCCGGTACCTGGACTTCGCGGACGTCCAGGGCTACGACTTCCACGTGGCGACCGAGCCGCTCACCAACTACCAGTCCAACCTGTACTCCGACCCCGCCGACCCGACCGGCGGCCAGTTCAGCGTCAACGAGGCCATCCAGCAGTACCTGCGCCGGGGCGCGCCGGCCCGCAAGCTGGTCGTGGGGGTGCCCGCCTACGGCCGCGGCTGGACGGGCGTCGCCGCCGGGCCGACCGGAAACGGCGTCTACCAGGCCGCCACGGGGCAGGCCGAGGGCACGTTCGGCCTGGGCGTGACCAACTATAACGCGCTGGAGGCCGCGCCCGGCCTGCGCTTCTACGACGCCAGGCTCGGCACGACCTGGCTGTATGACGGCACGAACTGGTGGAGCTACGACACGCCCCAGCTACTGGCGCAGAAGACCGCGTACATCAGGAGGCTCGGACTGGGCGGAACCGCGATGTGGTCCCTGGACGGCGACGACGCGCAGGGCTCGCTAACCTCGGCGATCAACTCGGGCCTGAGATAGATAACGGCTCGCTCCCGCCGGTCATCCCGGCGGGAGCGGGCCGGCGCCTCCCGCGGGTCGTGATGGCTCACCAGTGTCGCTGAGGCGGTTATCCGCGCGCGGACCGAGCGGGCGCTGACCGACAATAGAGGCGTGATCGCACTGGAATGGGCCTCGTTCGGCACGCCGGTCGGGCCCGTGTCCGTCGGCTGCGGGGACGCCGGGGTGGCGCGGGTGCGGTTCGGCGCCCCGCCCGCGGCCGGCGACTGGACGGGGCCGCTACCGGCCGCCCGCGACGAGCGGCGCGCGCTGGCGCAGGAGGCACGCCGGCAGCTCGCCGAGTACTTCCGCGGCCAGCGGCAGCACTTCGAGCTGCCGCTGGACTGGAGCGGGTACGCGCCGCCGCAGCACCGCGTCCTCGGCCTCCTGCATGATCGCGTCGGATATGGCCAGACGGTGACCTACGGGGCGCTGGCTCAGCTGGCCGAGCTCCCGGCCAGCCGCGAGGTCATCCCGGCCCGGGCGGTCGGCACGATCATGGGCTCGAACCCCATTCCCGTGATCGTGCCGTGCCATCGGGTGGTGGCCAGCGACGGGCTCGGCGGCTACAGCGGAGGGGCCGGGCCGGAGGTCAAGCGCTGGCTGCTCATCCTCGAGGGCGCTCTCCCGCCCACCCTGGACTGGGTCCCGGCCGAACCGGCCGGCGCCTGACCGGGCCAGCCGCGGCGCCTCAGGTCGCGGCCGGATCGTGCTGCTCGGCCGCGGCCAGCCTGCCACCCGCCACATGCAGCACGTAAAAGCCGCCCTTGCGCAACGCCGGCCCGGCCGGCGGGCTGGAACCCAGCCGCGCGCAAGCCGCCACGAGCAGGAGCGGCAGGTTCTCGCGATGAGCGCAGATGACCGCCGGGCGCTCCTGCGCGACCAGGGCCGCTGCCCGCAGGGCCGCCGCGTCCGGGCCGCGTCGCGCGCCGACCGTGAACAGCGGCTCGATCTCGATATTCCGTCCGGTCATCGCCGCGAAGGGCCGGACGGTCGCCACGCAGCGCTCCGCGGCCGAGCTGATCACCCGGTCGGCGCCGAAGCAGCGCAGCAGCCAGGCCAGCCCGTCCGCGGTGGCGGCGCCATTGACGTCCAGCGGCCTGGCCAGGTCCGCGCCGCGCCAGCTCGACCGGCTGCCCGCCGAGGCGTGCCGGAGCAGGATCCACGGGACGGTCACCGCCGGCCCGGCGGCGAACTCACTCAGGATCACGCGGTCACGTTCGTAAGTCAGCCGCGCCGCCGCCACCGGAGCCGGCAGCCAGGCCACCTCATCCACCTCGTGGTTGGGCACGAAGCCGGCCGACGGCTCCTGGCAGCGGCCGGCCCAGTAGTCGACCCGCTTGGGCCGGCCGTCGACCTTGTAGCACGACGCACTGAGCCGACGGCCCAGGACCACCTGCTGGCCCGTCTCTTCGGCCGCCTCGCGCGCGGCCGTCAGCAGCACGTGCTCGCCCGGCTCGCATTTCCCCTTGGGAATCGTCCAGTCGCCGTACTTCCGGCCGTGCACCACGGCTACCTCCGGGCCGTCCAGCCCCGGTCGCCAGACCACGACTCCAGCGGCGCGGATCTCCCCCGCCGCGGGTCGGTCAGCCATCGACAATGCGTCCCTGCCTGGTCTTGATCAGCATGGCCTGCAGGTCGTTCAGCGGGGCCCCCGCGGAGTCCAGGTGGTGCCGGGTCCAGGTGCCGTCGCCGGCTAGCCACCACGACGCGGTGCCCGGATCCATCGCCAGGTCGATCACGCCGCGCAGTTCGTCCCGCTGCGCCGGATCGGTCACGCGGATCAGCAGCTCCACCCGCCGGTCCAGGTTGCGGTGCATCAGGTCGGCGCTGCCCATCCAGACGTTCCCGACCGCCCCTTCGGCACCGGTGCCGAACGCGTAGATCCGCGAGTGCTCCAGGAACCGGCCGACGATGCTGCGCACCCGGATCGTCTCCGACAGGCCCGGCACGCCGGGCCGCAGCGAGCAGATCCCGCGAACCCACAGGTCAATCGGAACGCCGCCTTGCGAGGCCCGGTACAGGGCGTCGACCATGGCCTCGTCGATGAGCGCATTGCACTTGAGCTGGATCCGGGACGGCTTCCCCGCCCTGGCTAGCTCCGCCTGGGCGTCGATCTCCGCGATGATCCCCGCGCGGACCCCGGCGGGCGCGACCAGCAGCCTGTCGTAATCGGGCGGGCGACTGTACCCGGTGAGGTGATTGAACAGGTCGGTGATGTCCTCGCCGACGGTGCGGTCGGCGGTGAGCAGCCCGAAGTCCTCATACAGCCGCGCGGTCTTGGGATGGTAGTTGCCGGTCCCGATGTGACAGAAGCGGCGCAGCGTCCCGTCGGACTGCTCGCGCACCACCAGCACCATCTTGCAGTGCGTCTTGAGGCCGACGAAGCCGTAGACCACGTGGCAGCCGACTTCCTCCAGCTTGCGCGCCCAGGCGATGTTGGCCCGCTCATCGCCGCGGGCCTTGATCTCTACGACCACCACGACCTGCTTGCCGGCCTCGGCCGCGTCGATCAGCGCGTCGACGATCTCGGAGTCGCCGCTGGTGCGGTACAGGGTCTGCTTGATCGCCAGCACGCGCGGGTCGGCGGCGGCGGCGACCACCAGTCGCTGCACGCTCGCGGTAAAGGAGTCGTACGGATGGTGCACCAGAACGTCGTGGTCAGAAAGGGTCGAGAAAACGCTCCGGTCGTGCGGCAGCGCGTTCTCCGACGGGACGAACGTCGGGTACTTCAGGTGCCGCATGTCCAGGTCCGCCATGGCCGACAGGCCAGACAGGTCCAGCGGACCGGGCAGCCGGTACACCGCGCGCTCGTCCACCGCGAGCTCGGTGACCAGCTTGTCGAGCACCTCGGCCGACATGGACTCCTCGACCTCGAGCCGCACGGCGGGCTCGAAACGGCGCCGCGTGAGCTCGCGTTCCAGCGACTGCAGCAGGTTCTCGGTGACGTCCTCGTCGATCTCCAGGTCACGGATCCTGGTGATCCGGAAGGCGTGATGCTCCAGCACGTCCATGCCGACGAACAGCTCGCCGAGATGGGCCGCGATCACGTCCTCCAGCGGGACGAACCGGTTAAGCGCGACCGTCAGGAACCTGGGCAGCAACGGTGGCACCTTCACCCTGGCGAACAGGGTCGCCCCGGTCGCCGGGTCGGCGATCATGACCGCGAGGCTGAGCGAGAGGGTGGAAATATAGGGGAACGGGTGCGAGGGGTCGACCACCAGCGGGGTAAGCACCGGGTAGATCCGCTCCCGGAACAAGTGCTGCAGGTCGGCCTGCTCGGCCGCGGTGAGCTCCTTCCACCGCAGGATCTCGATCCCTTCGCGGGCCAGGGCCGGCTGGAGCATCTCCGAATAGCAGAGCGCGTGCCGCACCGACAGGTCCCGGGCCGTCTCCAGGGTGATCCGCAGCACCTCCGAGGACGATCTCCCGGAGGCGCTCTCGACGGGCAGGCCGGCGGCCATCCGCCGCATCCGGCCAGCGATGCGGACCATGAAGAACTCGTCCAGGCCGCTGGCGAAGATCGAGGCGAACCTGACCCGCTCCAGCAAGGGGATGTGGGTGTCCTCGGCTAGCTCCAGGATCCGCTGGCCGAACCGCAGCCAGCTTTCCTCACGATCCAGGTAACGGCCAGGTGGCAGCTCCCCGGCCGTCCCCTCGCCGCCGGGCTCTGGCAGCTGGCGGCCCCGCTCCTCGGCCGGAGCCAGGCGTCGGACCGCCAGCCGCCGCTCACGCTCGGCCGCGGTGCTGGCAACCGCTGTGCTGGCGGCCGCTGTGCTGGCGGCCGCGGCGGCCAGGAGCGGCCGGCCCGCGGCCGATCGTCCCGGCTTCGCCTCCGCCTGTGACTGCCGTTTCTGCGCCACGCGCTCCCCCGTCGAATTGCCCTGTTCCCCCATGGCCGGCTGCCTCCTCCCGGCCGGCCCCGCCCCCACCTGCCCTATACCCGCCTGCCCCGCTCCCGGTTCCCCCGCTCCCGGCTGCCGCTCAGCTGCCGCGCGCTCGGCCGCCTGCCTTTCCCGCTCGGCCGCCTGCCTTTCCCGCTCGGCCGCGCGCGCCCGGGCCCGCGCGGCCGCCTGGGCGTGCCGCCGGGCCCGGTCACGGGCAGCCTCTTCCTCCCGCTCAGCCGCCGCGGCGCGCTCGGCGCTGCCGCGTGCCCGGCCGGGGTTGGTACTCGATTCCCGGCCGCTGCCGGTGCGACCAGATTCCATGTCCTTATTGTCCCCACGGATGCCGCGAGGCAAAGACACCACCCCCGCGGCAGTTGGTGACGGCCGGGTGAATTCCCGGCGGCGAGCAGTTCTACGGCTCCCGGCATAGCGTGGACATAAGCGGCCTCGCGGACGGACTGGACATCACGCCCGCGTCTTGCGGATCATGATGGGCCCCGCCACGATCGGAGGGGGTCAGCGGGATGTAGCGGATGCTGACGGGACCGCCCGGGATGATCGGGCCGCCCGGGATGACGAGGCCGCCCGGGCCGCCCGGGATGATCGGGACGATCGAACGGAGACGCTCATGCGAATCGGTATGTCACTGAAGGAGCCCGCTGGCCCGGCGGCGCTCACCGAGCTGACCGACCAGGTGCGCCAGGCCGCCGACGACGGATTCGCATCCGCCTGGATCTCCAATATTTTCGGCCTGGACGCGCTCACCGCCCTGGCCGTCGCGGGCAGCCAGGTCCCCGGCATCGAGCTGGGCACGGCGGTGGTGCCGACCTACCCCCGGCACCCGGCGGTGCTGGCTCAGCAGGCGCTGACGACCGCGCTGGCCCTGCAAGGGCGGCTCGCCCTGGGGATCGGACTGTCGCACAAGATCGTCATTGAGGACATGTACGGCTATAGCTTCGACAAGCCGGCCCGGCACATGCGCGAGTACCTGTCGGTCCTGCTGCCGCTGCTCGACGGCGAGCAGGCCGCCGTTGCCGGGGACACCGTGCAGGCGCATATCCAGCTGTCCACGCCGCGGGTCGGCCGGGTGCCGGTGCTGCTGGCCGCCCTGGCCCCGCAGATGCTCCGGCTGGCCGGACAGCAGGCCGACGGGACGGTGCTGTGGATGACTGGCCCGGCGACGGTGCGGGATTACGTGGTCCCGGCCATCACGGCGGCCGCGAAGGACGCCGGGCGGCCCAGCCCGCGGGTGGTCTGCGTCCTGCCGGTCTGCGTCACCGACGACGCCGCCGCGTCGCGCGCCGGCGCCAACAAGGTCTTCGCGATCTACGGGCAGCTGCCGTCCTACCGGGCGATGCTGGACCGCGAGGGCGCGGCCGGACCCGGCGACGTCGCCATCACCGGAGACGAGGACACGGTGGCGACGCAGATCCTGGCCCTCGCGGACGCCGGCGTGACCGACTTCGTGGCCGGGGACTACTCCCGCGGCGCGGACAAGCAGCGCACCCGCCACCTACTCAAATCCCTGATCACCTAACCCACCGCGCCTGTGGAAATCCGGTCCCGGCTAGCCGGAGATCGTGATCCGGGGGTACTGCGCGGGCCGCATCCAGCGCAGCACCCTGAGCAGCTCCGCGCGGGGCAGCGACACGCAGCCCGCGGTGGCCGAGCCCGTCCCCACGTGCAGGAAGATCGCGCTGCCCCGGCCGGGAATGCGGGTGACGTTATAGGCGATCACTGCCGCGTAGTCGTAAGCCGGCACCTGATGCATCGGCTCGGGGCGGGCGCCGGGGTTCTGCTTGCGGTCATCCACCCACTCGTTGTACCGCGGGCTGGCCGGGTCGTCGTCCCAGACGTCGTAGCCATAGGCATGCCGGTAGTGGAACGAGAATCCGTCGTTGGCCAGCGCCCCGAAGAAAAAACTGAATCCGTAACTACCCTGGGGGGTCTGTCCGTCGCCCTCCCGCTTCGTGCCGGGCCTGGCCACGCCGTGATAGCCGACCCGCGCCTGCCAGGGCCCGAGCACCAGGACCCGTTTGCCGCCGGACACCCGGTAGGCCCGGAGAGTGGCGTAGGTCGTCGAGTGCGAGGTCGCCGTCACGGTGATCAACTGGCGCACGCCGACGACGGCCGCCGACGCGGGCGGCTGAGCGGTCAGCAAGCTGGCCAGCACCGCCAGCCCCAGAACCGGGATCCCGATAAGCGCCTTCCGCCTTTTTTGCACGGGTTACATTCTGCCGCAATCCGCCGGTCGCGGCCGACCGCACCGCCGGCGGCCGCTGCGGCGGCGGCGGCGGGAACGGCGGCGGCGGGAACCTCATGAACTGGCGGCGTCGAGGCGCGCGAGCAGTTGACGCAGCATCCGGTCTTCGGGGATGGCCCGGCCGCAGGTCCGCATGAGATCGGCCAGCCGGTCGTCCCACGGGCTCGGCTCGGGCTGGCCCGTCAGCGGCTCGCCGGCCCCGGACGCCAGGCCCGCCTGGTAGTCGGTCGCGCCCATCAGCCATGGCTCGGCTCGCAGGCGGCGGATGGCGGTCGCCGCCGCGCGCAGCCCGGCCCAGCTGAAGTCGCCGTGCCAGCGGATGGTGGTCCCGCTCGCGACCGCCGCGTGCAGCAGCCGGGCGCAGGCCACCGACGGCTCGCCCTCGGTGCAGACCAGCGGCGGGCTGGCCGGCCCGAACTGGTCGGCGGCGGCGCGGAGCACCGCGGGGCTGGAGCACACGAACAGGTCGAGCGCCCACGGCAGCACCGGCATGGCGATGAGCTGGCGCAGGGTCACGCGGAACGGCTCCCCGGCGGCGGCGGCCTCGGTCAGCCAGCGGCCGAGTGGCTCGCCTCCGGCCCGGACGTTCAGCACGAGAACCTGGCTGACCAGGTCGTCGGTGACGATCCCGGCGGTGGTCCACAGCGCGCGCTCGGCCTCCCGGCCGGCCGGCGCGGGCACCCCCTCGCGCAGCGCCAGCGCACGCAGCACCAGGGTGGACAACTGGCCGGGCGTCAGAGCGGCGGCCTCGCCAGTGGCGGCGCTAGCCAGGTCGGACAGCATGATCCCGGCCGGCTCGGGCCCGCCCGGCACGTGCTCCAGGACCGCGGCCGCCCGCGCCACCAGGCCGCCGTAACCCTGCCGGATCAGCCGGGTCACCGTGCCGTCCCTGGTGATCTCCTCCAGCCACTCGTGGTACCAGGACAGGGCGGCCAGCGGGCTGGACCGGGCCCGGGCCAGGACGTCGTCGAAACGCTGGATCTCGACGGCCCGCTCGGCCGCGAGATCGCGCACCGGCCCGGTCAGCGCTTCCACGGCGGACTGCAGGCTGGGCGCCGCGCCGGCCCGCCGCAGCGCCGACGTCACCTCGGGCAGCGGAACACTCAGCGAGGTGCCGCGGCCCACGCTGTGACCCAGCAGCCTGGCGGCCGCCCGGCGCTGGGCGGGCGTCGCGCCGACGAGCGTGACGGTCCCGTCCACCGGCTCACCGCGCTCCAGCCTGCCCCGGATCCGCTCCACCAGCCAGGCGGCCTCTGGCTGCCCGAGCAGCCGCTGCAGGCCGGCTGAGTCCACCGTCGCCTGGTCCCCCGCTCCTGTGACGCTCACGTGCGGCATCGTAGCCAGCGATCCGCCCACAGTGAAGCTCCGCCCGGCGTTGCGCCCCTGCGGTGTCCGGGGCGGTGACGTCACCCGACGCAGAACTCGTTGCCCTCGGGGTCAGCCATCGTCGCCCCGTGATGCGGATCGTCAGGACTCGGCCAGGCCGCAGGCGCGGTGAATCTCCTGCCGGCTGCCCAGCTTGACCCGGGCACCGCGGCCCAGCGACGCGGCCAGCTCCTTTTCCGCCGTCTCGATCCGCAGCCAGTCCGCGTAGCTGACCGGCCGGACCCCGCGCTCGGCGAGCAGGGCCTGCAGCCGGGTCTGCGCCTGGGCCGCGGCGGGCTCGGCGGGCGGCATCGGCAGCAGCCCGGCTCGCGGCAGCTGCACGTCGTCCGGCCCCGGGCCGCCGGCCAGGTCGGCCAGCAGCGCGCGGACCGTCTCGGCGGCGTCGGACTTGTTGGTCCCGATCACGCCGGTCGGGCCTCGCTTGAGCCAGCCGGCCACGTACTCGCGGGGCAGGGCGTCGCCGTCCGGGCCGATCACCCGGCCGCCGATGTTGGGCACCGTGTGCGAGGCCTCGTGGAAGGGCACGCCCGGCAGCGGCACGCTCTGGTAGCCGACGCTGCGCAGCACCATCTGGACCTCTAGCGTCTCCAGTTCGCCGGTGCCGACGAAACGGCCGCTGGCGTCCAGCCGGGTTCGCTCCAGCGTCAGCCCCGATACCCGGTGCGGCCCGTGGATCTCGATCGGCCGCAGCCAGAACCGGAGCGTGAGCCGGCGTGCGCCGCCCGCGGCCGGCCGCCCGGCCCAGTCCCTGATCACCGTGTAGTTCCCGCGCACATGGCGGTCGGTCATCGCGAGCCGGGCGCTCTCGCCCGTGAGGTCGAAGGCATCGAGGTCGGCTTCCCCGTCGCCCACGACCAGGTCGACGCCGTCCAGCCCGCCCAGCTCGCGCAGCTCCTTGGTGGTGAACTTGGCCTGCGCCGGACCGCGCCGGCCGATGACGTGCACCTCGCGGACCTTGCTGGCCATGAGCGCGTCGAGCACGGGCTGCGACACGTCGGTCCCGGCCAGGTCCTCCGGCGGGCGGGCCAGGATCCGGGCCACGTCCACCGCGACATTGCCCACGCCGATCACCGCGACGGACTCGGCGTCCAGGCTGAACCGGGCCGGATCGACGTCGGGGTGCCCGCAGTACCAGTTCACGAAGTCGGTGGCCGCGACGCTGCCGGGCAGGTCCTCGCCGGGAATGCCCAGCTGCCGGTCGCGCATCGCCCCGGTCGCGTAGACGACGGCGTCGTAACAGGCCAGCAGGTCCTCGCGGGACACGTCATCGCCGAGGTGCACGCCACCCACGAAGTTGACCCCGTCGTGCTCCAGGACGCCCCGCAGGTACTCGGCGATCGACTTGATCGACTTGTGGTCCGGGGCCACGCCGTAGCGGACCAGGCCGTAGGGGGTCGGCAGCCGGTCGAGCACGTCCACCCGGACGTGCCACGGCACTTCGAGCGCGGCGGCCTGCTTGATCAGCGCCTCGGCGGTGTAGAGCCCGGCGGGACCGGAGCCGACGACCGCGACCTCAAGAGTCTGCATACTGCCGATTCTGCCGCGTCGCCGGCACTGGCGGGGCCAGGCCCGCCGTCCGGCCCGCCGTCATGCCTGCCGCTCGTTCACCAGTTCCGGGGTCCGCCGGGCGACCATCCCGGTGATCACCCGGGCGAGCCGCTGCGGCGTCAGGCCCTGATCCTCCAGCAGCTCGGCGCGCTCGCCATGCTCCAGGAACTGCTGGGCCAGCCCGAAAGTCCGCACGGGCGTGTCGACGTCGTGGTCGCGCAGCAGCCGGGCGACCGCGTCGCCCACCCCGCCGACCCGGCCGCTGTCCTCGACCGTCACGACGAGCCGGCAGCCCGCGGCGGCCTGCACCAGGGCCTCGTCCAGCGGCTTCACCCAGCGCGGATCCACCACCGTTACGCCGATGCCCTGGTCGGCCAGGCGGTCGGCGGTCTGCGCGCAGATGCCCGCCATCGGCCCGGCGCCGATCAGCAGCAGGTCGCGGTCCGCGCCGGCCGCGGGCTCGCGCAGCACGTCCATCGAGCCCAGCTTGCCGACCGAGGGGACATCGTCGGGCGCGGTGCCGCGCGGGAACCGCAGCGCCGTCGGCCCGTCGGCCACCGCGAGCGCCTCTGCCAGCAGCTCGGTCAGCCGGGTGCCGTCGCGCGGCACCGCGACCCGCATGCCGGGCACGAGCTGGAGCAGCGACAGGTCCCACATGCCGTGGTGACTCGCGCCGTCGGGCCCGGTCACGCCCGCCCGGTCCAGCACGAAGGTGATCGGCAGCCGGTGCATCGCGACGTCCATGAGGACCTGGTCGAAGGCCCGGTTCAGGAAGGTCGAGTAGATGGCGACGACCGGGTGCAGGCCGCCCATCGCCAGGCCCGCCGCGCTGGTCACCGCGTGCTGCTCGGCGATCCCGACGTCGAACACCCGCTCGGGGCAGACGTCGGCGAGCTTGTCCAGGCCGGTCGGGTGCAGCATGGCGGCGGTCACGGCCACGATGTCCGGCCGGCCGAGGCCGATCGCGGCCAGCTCGGTGCCGAAGATCTGCGTCCACAGCCGCGGCGCCGCGCGACCGGCCGGCGCGGGAACCGCCGGCGGGGAGACGGCCGGGCCGACCTGATGCAGGCAGTCTTCCTCGTTCGCCTCGGCGAGCGGGTAGCCGAAGCCCTTGCGGGTGATGACGTGCACCAGCACCGCGCCGCCGAAGTCGCGGGCCCGGCTCAGCGCGTTCTCGACCGCCTGCTCGTCGTGCCCGTCGACCGGGCCGAGGTACTTCAGGCCCAGGTCCTCGAAGAGCACCTGGGGCTGTACGACGTCCTTGATGCCCTTCTTGAGCCCGTGCAGCGCCTCGAACAGCGGCGGCCCGAACAGCGGCGCATGGGTGAGGGTCGTCTTGATGTAGTCGAGCACCTGCTCGTAGCGCTGCGACACCCGGACCATGGCCAGATGGTCGGCCAGCCCGCCGATGGTCGGCTGGTAGGACCGCCCGTTATCGTTAACGACAATGACGACCCGGCGGTCCTTAGCACCCGCGATGTTGTTCAGCGCCTCCCAGGCCATGCCCCCGGTCAGCGCGCCGTCGCCGATGACCGCCACCACGCAGCGATCGGTCTCGCCGCGCACCTGGTAGGCCTTGGCCAGCCCGTCGGCGTAGGACAGGCTGGTGGACGCGTGCGAGTTCTCGATCACGTCGTGGTCGGACTCCGCCCGGCTGGGGTAGCCGGAGATGCCGCCGCGCTGGCGCAGCGTGCCGAACTCGTCGTAACGGCCCGTCAGGAGCTTGTGCACGTACGACTGGTGACCGGTGTCAAAGACGATCCGGTCGGCCGGCGACTCAAAGACCCGGTGCAGGGCCATGGTCAGCTCGACGACCCCGAGGTTGGGGCCAAGGTGGCCGCCGGTTCTCGTGACCGTCTGGATCAGGACATCCCGGATCTCGGCCGCTAGCTGCGGCAGGTCCTCAGCCCGGAGGTCCTTAAGGTCCCGCGGACTGCGGATGTTCTCCAGCAATGTCACCTGGCGCTCCTCGTGGTCGGCAGCGGACGCTGCCGCCAGCCGAGTCGGCACATCTCGGCAGGCGGGCCTCATCGAGTGTATTTCGGGTCGGCCGCCGGGCGCACGAGGCACCCGCCCGATCCCTGACCCTGACGTCACCCTTACCCGCATCCGGCCAGGTCAGGCCGTCTAGAGCGCCGGCAGCGCCGCGGGAACGGTCTGGTCCCGGCCCGCCAGCCAGCCGGTGACCAGCTGGAGGACGACCACGCCCATCAGCACCCAGACCGGGATGGCCCACCCGCCGGTGGCCGTATGCAGGAAGCCGAGCAGCAGCGGGCCCGCGCTGGCCAGCAGGTAGCCGACGCTCTGCGCGAAGGCCGACAGCGACGCGGCCGTGACCGGGTCGGGCGCCCGCGCCATGGTGTAGAAGATGCCCAGCCCCAGCGACGCCCCCTGGCCGAGGCCCAGCAGGAAGATGAACGCCGCGGCGGTGGGCAGCGGCCCGAACGCGGCGCCGGCCAGCCCCGCGCCGGTGCCGATCATGGAAATGGCCGCGAGCAGCCGCTGGTCGGCGAGCCGGTGCGCCAGCACGGGCACGAGCAGCGCGGTGACGGCATTGCCCAGGTTCATGAGGGCCAGCAGGGTCCCGGCGTGGACGGCGCTGGCGCCGCGGTCGCGGAAGAGGGTCGGAAACCAGGACAGGGTGGCGTAATAGCTGAGGCTCTGCAGCCCCATGAAGGCCGTGACCTGCCAGGTCAGCGGATGCCGCCAGAGGGCCGACGGCGGCAGGGGACCCGCTGGCGCGCCTGCGGGACGGCGGGCGGGCAGCGTCCGGTACCGCAGCTGCGGCAGCCACACGGCCGCGCCGACCAGCGCGGGCACCGCCCACAGGCCCAGCGTGAGCCGCACCGACCCGGCACCGCCGCCGGACGCCTGGAACACCGGCACCGCGATCAGCGAGCCCACGATCGCCCCGGCGGACAGCGACAGCAGGTACAGGCCGATCAGCAGGCCGGCCCGCTCTGGCCTGCGCCGCTTGACGAGGCTGGGCAGCAGCACGTTCATCAGGGCAATCGCCGCGCCGGCGACGACCGTGCCGGGGAACAGCAGCAGCGCCGGGTCGGCGCCGCGCAGCAGCAGGCCAGCGGCGAGCATGACCAGGGCGCCGCCGAGCACGCGTTCCTCGCCCAGCCGCCGGCTCAGCGGCGCGGCGGCTCCGGAGAACACGGCGAAGCAGAGCACCGGGATGGTGGCCAGCAGCGCCTGGCTCGCCGGCGACAGGTGCAGCGCGCCGTGCAGCTCCGGGAAGACCGGCGGCAGGCTGGTGATGGCCGCCCGCAGGTTGAACGCCAGCGCCAGGATCCCGGCCGTCAGCAGCCCGATCGCGGCGCCGCGGCGTACGGGCGCGCCCGCCGTGGTCCTCAGGACGCCAGCAGGGAGCGCAGCACGAACTGCATGATCCCGCCGTGCCGGTAGTACTCGGCCTCGCCCGGCGTGTCGATCCGCAGCACCGCCCGGAACTCCCGGCCGTCGGCGATCACTGTCACCTCGCGCGGGACCTGCCCCTCGTTCAGCGCCTCGATCCCCACCACGTCGAACATCTCGTGGCCGGTGAGCCCGAGCGAGGCCGCGTTCTCGCCGGGCAGGTACTGCAGGGGCAGCACGCCCATGCCGATCAGGTTGGACCGGTGGATGCGCTCGAACGACTCCACCAGCACCGCCCGCACGCCCAGCAGCGCGGTCCCCTTCGCCGCCCAGTCCCGCGACGAGCCCGAGCCGTACTCCTTGCCGCCCAGGATGACCAGCGGCGTGCCCTCGGCCAGGTACTCGCGGGAGGCGTCGTAGATCGACGTCTGGGTGCCCTCGGGCAGCTTGACCGTGACGCCGCCCTCGGTGCCGGGCGCGAGCTGGTTGCGCAGCCGGATGTTGGCGAACGTGCCGCGGATCATCACCTCGTGGTTGCCCCGCCGCGACCCGTAGCTGTTGAAGTCGCGCCGCTGCACGCCGTGGTCGGTCAGGTACTGGCCCGCAGGGCCGTCGGCCTTGATCGCGCCGGCCGGGGAGATGTGGTCGGTGGTGACCGAGTCGCCCAGCATCGCCAGCACGCGAGCGCCGTGCACGTCGGTGACCGGCGCGGGCTGCGCCGGCATCCCGTCGAAATAGGGCGGGCGGCGCACGTAGGTGGACTGCGCGTCCCAGGCGAAGGTGTCGCCCGCGGGCACGTCCAGTTCCTGCCAGTTCTCGTCGCCGGCGAAGACGTCGGCGTAGTCCCGGGTGAACATCTCCGCGGCCACGGCCGTCCGCACGACGGAGTCGATCTCGGCCGGGTCGGGCCACAGGTCGCGCAGGTAGACCGGCTGACCCGCGGCGCCCGTGCCGATCGGCTCGGTGGTCAGGTCGATGTCCATCGTCCCGGCCAGCGCGTAGGCCACCACCAGCGGCGGGGAAGCCAGGTAGTTCATCTTCACGTCCGGGTTGATCCGGCCCTCGAAGTTCCGGTTGCCCGACAGGACGGACACCACGGCGAGGTCGCTGGCGGCGACGGCCGCGCTGACCCCCTCCGACAGCGGCCCGGAATTGCCGATGCAGGTGGTGCATCCGTAGCCGACCAGGTTGAAGCCGAGCTTCTCCAGGTACGGGGTCAGTCCCGCGCGCTCGTAGTAATCCATCACCACCTTGGAGCCCGGCGCCAGGGTGGTCTTCACCCAGGGCTTGCGCTCCAGCCCCGCCTCGACCGCCTTCTTGGCCACCAGCGCCGCGCCGATCATGACCGACGGGTTAGAGGTATTGGTGCACGAGGTGATGGCCGCGATGACCACCGAGCCGTGGTCGACCGACGTCTTGGTGCCGTCATCCAGCGTGACCGGCGTCAGCGCCGACGGCCTGCCCGCGCCGGCCGCGACCGGGCCCGACTTCGCCGGGGGATTGGTGTCGTTCTCCGATCGCCCGTCGGCTTCCCCGGCCACCGGGTCGGACGCCGGGAAGGTGCTGGCGATGTCGTCGTCCAGCTTGTCGAGCTGCACGTAGGCGCCGAGCGCCTGCCGGAACGCGTTCCTGGCGTCGGAGAGCGCCACCCGGTCCTGCGGCCGCTTCGGGCCGGCCAGCGACGGCACGACCGTGGACAGGTCCAGCTGCAGTTCCTCGGAGTACCGGGCGGGGCTGGCCGGATCGTGCCAGAGCCCCTGCTCCTTGGCGTAGGCCTCCACGAGCGCCACCTGCTGCGCCGGGCGTCCGGTCAGCCGCAGGTAGGTCAGGGTCTCGTCGTCGATCGGGAAGATCGCACAGGTAGAGCCGAATTCCGGGCTCATGTTCCCGATGGTGGCGCGGTTGGCCACCGGCACGGCCGTCACCCCGTCCCCGTAGAACTCGACGAACTTGCCGACGACCCCGTGCTTGCGCAGCAGTTCGGTGATGGTCAGGACCAGGTCGGTGGCGGTCGCGCCGGCCGGCAGCTCCCCGGTCAGCCGGAACCCGACGACCCGGGGGATCAGCATCGAGACCGGCTGGCCGAGCATGGCCGCCTCGGCCTCGATCCCGCCGACGCCCCAGCCGAGCACGCCCAGCCCGTTCTGCATGGTGGTGTGCGAGTCGGTGCCCACGCAGGTGTCGGGATAGGCGGCCATGATGCCCTCGGCGCCGGGCCCCGTGGTGGCTGGCTGGGCCATGACGACCCGCGCCAGGTGCTCGATGTTGACCTGGTGCACGATCCCGGTCCCCGGCGGGACCACCTTGAACTGGCGCAGCGCCTCCTGGCCCCAGCGCAGGAAGGCGAACCGCTCGCGGTTGCGCTGGAACTCCAGCGCCACGTTGCGGTCGAAGGCGTCCGGCCGGCCGAACACGTCGGCGATCACCGAGTGGTCGATCACCAGCTCGGCCGGCACCAGCGGGTTGATCTTGCCCGCGTCGCCGCCGAGCGCCTCCATCGCCTCGCGCATGGCGGCCAGGTCCACGACGGCCGGCACTCCGGTCAGGTCCTGCATGATGACCCGCGCCGGGCTGAAGGGGATCTCGATGTCCGGCTCGGCTGCCGGGTCCCACTCCCCCAGCGCGCTCACCTGGGCGGCGGTGACGTTCACGCCGTCCTCGGTGCGCAGCAGGTTCTCCAGGAGAACCTTGAGGCTGAACGGGAGACTGCCCGCGCCGGCCACCGCATCCAGCCGGTGGATCTGGTAGCTGGTCCCGGCCACGTCGAGGGCGGCGCGGCTGCCGAAGCTGTTCGCGGTCATGGTGGTGGCCTCCTGCGGTAGTGCGGGCTGGGCAGAGCCTAATAACGACTTATCTTGACGTCAAGCTACCTGTGGTTCGCGGCAGCGCCGCGGGCGCCGCTGCTGATAACGTCGCGCAGAGGTAGGCCAGTATGGCCTGCTGGACAGCCGCGGAGGTAAGCGGAGGTAACCCACCATGCCCATCCAGGCCGCAGCGTGGCTCGACCTCGCGCCCGGCGATCCGTTCGGCCTGGCGGCGTTGCCGTACTGCTCGTTTAGTACCCGGCGCCAGGCGGCCCATCGCAGGGTGGGCGTGCGGATCGGCGACCGGGTGCTCGACCTGACGGCGGCCTCGGACCGGCTGCTGGCCGGCCGGGCGGTGCTGTTCCGCGACGGCGCGCTGGACCCGTTCCTGGCGGCCGGCGACGGCGCCTGGTCCGTCGTGCGCGCCGAGCTCACCGCCTGGCTGTCGCAGGAGGACTACCGGGACGCCATCGAGGACCTGCTGGTGCCCGTGGCGGACGCCGAGCTGCACCTGCCGTTCACCGTCGCCGATTACGTCGACTTCTATGCCTCGCGGCAGCACGCCAGCAATGTGGGCCAGATCTTCCGGCCGGGCGCCGCGTCGCTCCCGCCGAACTGGGGCCACCTGCCGGCCGGCTATCACGGCCGGGCCGGCAGCGTCGTGGTGTCCGGCGCCGCTATCCGGCGGCCGTGCGGCCAGGCGCGGGCCGACCGTGACTCCCGCCCGACGTTCGGGCCGTCGGCCCGGCTGGACTTCGAGGCCGAGCTCGGCTTTGTCGTCGGGGTCGGGACGGTGCTGGGCGAGCCGGTCCCGGTCAGCCGCTTCGCCGAGCATGTCTTCGGCGTGTGCCTGCTCAATGACTGGTCGGCCCGCGATATCCAGCTGTGGGAGTCGGTGCCGCTCGGGCCGTTCCTCGGCAAGTCATTCGGCACGACCATCTCGCCCTGGATCCTGCCGCTGGCCGCCCTGGAGCACGCTCGCGTGCGGCCGCCGTCGCGGGACACCGAGCTGGCCGCCTATCTCACCGAGTCGGCGGACTGGGGCCTGGACCTCGATGTCGAGGTCAGGATCAACGAGCACCTGGTGTCCCGGCCGCCGTTCGCGACCATGCACTGGAGCCCGGCACAGCTGCTCGCGCACCTGACCGTCAACGGCGCGGCGCTGCGCACCGGCGACCTGTACGCCTCCGGCACGGTGAGCGGCCCGGACCGCGCGCAGTTCGGCTCGCTGCTGGAGCTGACCTGGAACGGCACCGACCCGCTCAAGCTGCCCGACGGCAGCACCCGCGCCTGGCTGGAGGACAGTGACGAGGTCAGCATCACCGCGACGGCGCCCGGCCCGGACGGCACGCGGATCAGCCTCGGCGAGGTCCGCGGCCAGATCCTGCCGCCCATCGAGGACGTCGTCTGCTAGCTGGCCGCCCGGGCCACGCCGCCGGCCGGCGCCTGGCTCCTTGCGGTACCTAACTCGTCGCGGGCTCGGCCGCAAGCCCTGACATCACCGGCAGGTCAGCTCGAACCAGACCGTCGCCTGCGCCGGGGCGCCTTCCGCGCGGGCGAGCTCGGCCGGGCCCGTGTAGCCCCACCGGAGCGCCAGGCAGTCCACCAGGATCAGGCCCCGGCCCGAGGTGGACAGCTCGTCGGCCGCCGCCATGACGGGCAGGCTCGCGGACCCGCCATCGGTGACCGTCACCCGCACCCGGCCGGGGGCATGGGAGATCGCGACCGCGAAAATGCCGCCCCGGCCGCTGGCGGAATGCTGCACCGCGTTAGTCGCTAATTCGCTGGTCAGCAGGACGACATCGGTGACCGCCGGGCAATCGGCCAGGGCCCGGGCGACGAAGTGGCGCGCGCGCGCGACCTGATCGGGATGCCCGGGAAAGGCCCGCCAGCATCGCGGCGGAATGCCAGCGTGGCAGGCGTCCGGGCTGCGGCCAAGGTCAGGTGAGCTGGCTATGGATGTAGCGGGGCGCGTGCCCGGACGCATCTCGATCACCGGCCTGTCCGCGTTTGGCCGCCGACTCCGGATTGGAGCTGGCATGCTTCATATCCGTACGCTTACTGCATAGCACGATATGCAGAGCTGCACCGGCGATACCGCACTGTGCCAGCAGCGCAATCGCACCATGTAGGGCGGATTCACCCGCAAGGTCCGGAGGAAAAAATGGCCGCAGGCACCGGGCCGACCGTCCGCAGGCGCCAGCTCATGGCCGAGCTGAAGCGACTGCGCGAGACGACCGGGCTGACCCAGGAGGATGTCGCGAGCCAGCTGGACTGGCACCCCACCAAGGTCATGCGCATCGAGACCGGGCGCACCGCGCCGCACCCCAACGACGTGCGGGTCATGCTCGGCCTGTACGGGGTGACCGACCAGGACGTGCTGGCCGGCCTGATCAGGCTGGCCAAGGACGCCCGGCAGCGCGGCTGGTGGTACTCCTACCGGGACGTGCTGCTGAGCAGGTTCGAGTTCTTCATCGGGCTGGAGTCCGAGGCCGACACGATCCGCGACTTCGAGCTCGCCATGATCCCCGGCCTGCTGCAGACCGAGGACTACGCCCGGGCCCTGATCCGCGGGCTGATGGCCTACGACGCCGCCGAGATTGAGCGGCGCGTCGAGGTGCGGATGACCCGCCAGCAGCTTCTCGCCAGGGAAGACCGGCCGCAGCTGTGGGCCATCCTGGACGAGGCCGCGGTGCGCCGGGTGGTCGGCGGCCAGGCGATCATGGCGGCGCAACTGCTGCACCTGGCGAACACCGCCGAGCAGGGCCGGACCACGATCCAGGTGCTGCCCTACGGCGCCGGGCCGCATCCGGGGCAGGCGGGGCCCTTCATCATCGTGGGATTCGCCGAGCCCGCCGAGCCCGAGGTCGTCTACATGGAGACCATTGGCGGGAACCTTTACGTCGATAAGCCCGAAGAGGTGCGGCTCTACACGACGGCCTTCGACCAACTGCGCGCAGTAGCCCTGAGCCCGGCACAGTCGCGGGCTATGCTGCAAGCACTGGCCGGGGAGCTGGGCCTACGGACGAAGGAGGGGCGGGATGAGCAATCCTGACCTGACCGGAGCTGCATGGCGGAAGAGTAGTTACAGCGGTGCTAACGGCAGTTGCGTCGAGATCGCGCCACTAACAGGCGCTGCCCTCGACGTAACTGTGCTGGACGCAGCCGGGGCGTCGCCCGCCGCGGTTGCCGTACGCGATTCCAAGGACCGGAGCGGTCCCGCTCTGGTCTTCACCACCCGGCAATGGCGGACTTTCGCCGCCGGGATCAAGAATGGCGAGCTCGACCTCGCCTGAACCTCAGTGCGGCGCGGTGCCGCCGGCGGCCTAGTGTCGCCGGCGGCACCGCGTTCGTTAAGGGCGCCCCCGCCGCGGAATGCGGACACTCTTATCAATAACGTCAGCCCGCTGCTGGTTGACCTCCCCCCCAAATCAGGATTACGTTGAGCAATTGGGACACGCTTGAGGGAGCGGACGAGCGGCGGGCAGGGCGCTATTCCGGCTTTCCTGCCTTCCGGCACGCCGTCGCGGCAGGTCGCGGCAGATGGAGGGCACATCACGATGAAGTGGTCCACGCGCTGGGCACGCAAGGCATCCTTACTTCCGGCCGCGCTCGCGGCGATCCTGGCCTTTCCGGTGGCGAGCGCGGGGGCTGCTACCCAGACCCCAGTCCCCGCCGCGCCGCGGCCGGCCGCGAGCACCTCCCCCGCAACCCCCGCATCATGTCCGTGGCTCAACCAGGCGCTGACCGTCCGGCGGCGCGTCAGCATGCTGCTCGGGCAGATGACCCTGGCTAACAAGATCACGATGGTCGAGGGCCAGGGCACCAGCGAGCCGTACGTGTTCTACATGGCCGCGCAGCCCTCGCTCTGCATCCCGGCCATGGGCCTGGAAGACGGCCCGAACGGCGTGGGCGACGGGCTCCCCGGCGTCACGCAACTGCCAGCCGGGGTGTCCCTGGCCGCCACCTTCGACCCGGCGCTAGCCCGCCAGTACGGCCAGGTCATCGGTGCCGAGGAACGCGGCAAGGGCGCGGCCGTCAACCTCGGCCCCACGGTCAACATCGACCGGGATCCGCGCTGGGGCCGGTCCTTCGAGTCCTTCACCGAGGACCCGTTCCTCAATGCCGCGCTGGCCGTGGGCGAGATCGGCGGCGTGCAGAGCCAGGGCGAGATGTCACAGGTCAAGCACTTCGCCGTGTACAACCAGGAGACCAGCCGCAACACCCCGGCCGATGACGTCATCATCAGCGACCGGGCGCTGCACGAGATCTACCTGCCGGCCTTCCAGCAGTCGGTGACCCGGGCCAAGGTCGCCTCCGTCATGTGCTCCTACTCCGTCATCAACGGCGACTTCGCCTGCCAGAACCCGTACCTGGAGACCACGACCCTCAAGCAGCGGTGGGGCTTCCCGGGGTTCGTGACCTCCGACTACGGGGCCATCCACGACACGTCCGCCGCGCCCGACGGAACGGACATGGAGCAGCCGTTCAGCACCTACTTCGGCCAGGCGCTGGCGACGGACGTGCAGAATGGCACGGTTCCGGTGTCGGCGCTCAACGACATGGTCAGCCGGATCCTGACCGAGATGTTCCGGTTCCGGCTGTTCAACGACCCGCCCGCCGGCACGCCGGCGAGCACCGTGACGACGCCCGCGCACCAGGCCGTCTCCACCGAGGTCGCCGAGGCGGGCACGGTGCTGCTCAAGGACTCCGGCGGGACGCTGCCGCTGCCGGCCCGCGACGGCGGCACAATCGCGGTCATCGGGCCGTCGGCCTCAGCGTCCCCGACGGACGGCGGCGGCGGAAGCGCGCGCGTGACGTCGCCTTTCGGCGTGACGCCGCTGCAGGGCCTGACCGCCGCGGCGGGCGCCGGGACTACCGTCAGCTACCAGCAAGGCCTGCCCACCGACGCGAGCCTGCCCGCCATCCCGGCGTCCGCGCTGTCACCCGCCTACGGCCCGACGCCCTTCGGCGGCAGCTACGCCGGCACCCTGACCGCTCCGGAGACGGGCACGTACGTACTCGCGCTGCGGAACTCCTGCGGCTGCTACACGCCCACCACCTTGTCGGTCAACGGCCGGCCGATCCTGGTCAACCCCGGCACCCCGCCGGTCAGCACCTACTCGGCCAGCGTGCAGCTACGGGCCGGCCAGACCTACGCCATTCAGGTCAGCGGCGACTCCGCCAGCCTGACCTGGGGAACGCCGTCGGCGCTCGCCCCCGGCATCAGCCAGGCGGTGGCGGCGGCGAAGTCGGCGACGACGGCCGTGGTGGTGGTCTCCGACGACACCGAGACTGAGGCCGCCGACCGGCCCGACCTCAGCCTGCCCTCCGCGCAGGACGAGCTCATCTCGGCGGTCGCCAGGGCCAATCCGCACACGGTGGTCGTCATCGACGCCGGCGCCCCGGTCGCCATGCCGTGGCTGGGCCAGGTGGCCGCGGTCGTGGACGCCTGGTACCCGGGCGAGAGCAACGGGAGCGCCCTGGCCAGCGTGCTGTATGGACAGACCGATCCGTCTGGCCACCTGCCGGTGACGTTCCCGCGGAGTCTGTCCCAGGTTCCGGCCTCGACCCCGGCGCAGTTCCCCGGCACCGGCGGCCAGGTGCAGTACTCCGAGGGCATCGACGTCGGCTACCGCTGGTACGACGCCAGGGGCCTGACGCCGATGTTCCCGTTCGGGTACGGCCTGTCGTACACCCGCTTCAGCTTCAGCCAGCTGCGGGCCGGGCCGTCCCAGGTCCGGGCCGGGTCAGCCCGGCAGGTCCGGGCCGGGTCAGCCCGGCAGGTGCGGGTCACCGCGCGGGTGACTAACACCGGGCGGGTCACCGGCTCGGATGTCGTCCAGCTCTACCTGAGTGACCCGGCCGTCTCCGGCGAGCCGCCCCGGCAGCTCAAGGGCTTCCAGAAGGTCACCCTGCGGCCCGGCCAGTCCACGACGGTCACCTTCACCCTGGACAGCCACGACCTGTCGTACTGGAACCAGTCGGCCGGCGGCTGGGTGGTGCCGGCGGGCGGGTTCGGAGTCTACGTCGGTGACTCCTCGGCGCTAGCGGACCTGCCGCTGCGCGGTGGCTTCACCGTCAGCGGGGGCGCCGCCGGGTAGCGCGCCGCCCCCGCTGGCCAGGCCGGTGACGTTGACCATGATTGAGTACAGCGAGCTGGTCGCGCAGATATAGAGCTGGTTGCGCTTGGGGCCGCCGAAGGTGAGGTTGGCGACGGTCTCGGGGACGCGGATCTTCCCGATCAGCGTGCCGTCCGGGTCGAGACAGTGCAGGCCGTCGCCCGCCGCGGCCCAGATCCGGCCGCCGGAGTCGAGCCGGAGCCCGTCGAAGGTGCCGGCGTCGCAGGTGGCGAAGACCGCGCCCCCGGTGAGAGCGGCTCCGCCGGTCACGCCGGAGCCGCCGGAGCCGCCGGTCACGCCGGTCACATCAAACCGGCGGATGTGCCGGCGCGCGCTGTCAGAGATGTAGAGCTGCCGCTCGTCGGCGGAGAAGGCGAGCCCGTTCGGGCGGTCGAAGTCGTCCGCCACGATGGTGACCTGGCCGGTCGCCGGGTCGATCCGGTAGACGTGACAGCCGCCGATCTCACTCGGTGCCTGGTGGCCCTCGTAGTCGCTGTCGATCCCGTAGGTGGGATCGGTGAACCACAGCGACCCGTCCGACTGCTCGACGATGTCGTTGGGGCTGTTGAACCGCCGACCGTCGTAGGAGCCGGCGAGCACGCTGACCGATCCGTCATGCTCGGTCCGGGTCACCCGGCGGCCGTCCTGCTCGCAGCTGACCAGCCGACCCTGACGGTCCACGGTGTGCCCGTTGGCGTAGCCGGCGGGCTGGCGGAACACGCCGACGGCGCCGGTCGTCTCATCCCAGCGCAGCACCCGGTCATTGGGGATGTCGCTGAACACCAGGTAGCGGCCGGCGGGAAAGTAGGCCGGCCCTTCGGTCCAGCGGCATCCGCCGTACAGCCGTTCTAGCCAGTGATCGCCATGGCAGAACCGGAACCGCTCATCCAGAACCTCGAATTCCGCCTTGATCTGATCAGGCATGACACCCCACTGACTCTCGCTGGCATGGAAACTGTGCGGACCCGGCACCTCACGGGGCGTCGGCGGGCGCCGACTCTGAGGATAGGCCGCCGGGCGCCGGGCACGCGGCCGTGATTTCACCGGCGGCCGGCGGGTAGCGGTAATGAAGCGGGTAGTGGTAATGAAGGCAGCCAAACCGGGAGGGCCTTACACGTGGATAAAAGCGACTTCATCGGCCGGCCATGAGTCCCGCCCGGCGAAAGCGCGCCGCCGCCCCGGCCACGCGCGCCCCGGCCAGCCCGGCCACGCGCGCCCCGGCCGGCCCGGAGAAGCCCGCCCCGGCCGGCCCGGAGAAGCTGGCGCCCTATCAGCGCAAGCGGGACTTCGCCCGGACGCCAGAGCCCGCCGGCGGCTCGCCGGACCCGGCCGGACCCGGCGAGCGCCGGTTCGTCGTGCAGCGGCACC
Organism: Streptosporangiaceae bacterium; assembly: GCA_035532295.1. GTDB lineage: Bacteria > Actinomycetota > Actinomycetes > Streptosporangiales > Streptosporangiaceae > DASUBV01. The sequence goes on along the minus strand of DATKRH010000275.1, from coordinate 482 downwards.
GGGCCCGGCGGCTCCATTACGATTTGCGGTTCGAGATCGACGGCGTGCTCGTGAGCTGGGCCGTGCCCAAGGGACCGACGCTGGACCCGGCCGTCAGGCGCATCGCCATCCATGTCGAGGACCACCCGATCGAGTACCTCGACTTCGAGGGCGTGATCCCGGCGGGCGGATACGGCGGCGGCGATGTCATCGTCTGGGACCGCGGCACCTGGGAACCGCACGCGACCGATGATCCGGCCGCCGCGGTCGCCGCGGGCGAGCTGCACGTCGACGTCCGCGGCGACAAGCTGCGCGGCCGGCTGATCCTGGTCCGGAGCGGGGCCGCCGACGGCGCGGACAAGGAGCAGTGGCTCCTGCTGCACAAGCACGACGACTACAGCGTCGAGGGCTGGAACCCGGAGGACTTCCCGCGATCGGTGCTCAGCGGCCGGACCAACGACGAGGTCAAGGCCGACCCGGAGCGAGTGTGGCGATCGGACCTG
>DATKRH010000274.1:0-19627 GCA_035532295.1 Streptosporangiaceae bacterium | reverse complement strand
CCGACGGCCGCAGCCCCGACGGCCAGATCCGCCAGGCGGCCTGCGAGGCGTGATCACCGACTGGGGCGGGGTGATGACCAACCCGATCATCGAGACCGTGACGGCCTGGCTGGAAGCCGAGGCCATCGACCGCAGCAGTTACCGGACAGTGATGCGGGCCTGGGTCACCCAGGCCTATGACGCCAGCGCGGACACCAACCCCATCCGGGCGCTGGAGTGCGGCGAGTGCACCGAAGCCGAGTTCGAACGACAACTGGCGCAGCAACTGGTCCGTATCGACGGCGGCGTGGTCCAGCCGGACGGATTGCTGGCCAAGATGTTCGCTGCCACGGTGTTCGACCAGGTCATGCACGAAATGATTCGCACCGCTCGGCAGGCCGGGCTGCGAACTGGGCTGCTCTCCAACTCCTGGGGCGCCATCTACCCGCGGCACCTTTTCCCGGAGCTTTTCGACGCCGTCGTGATCTCGGCCGAGGTGGGCATGCGTAAGCCGGAGGAGCGGATCTTCCTGCACGCGGCCGAGCTACTGGGCCTGGAGCCCGGCGAGTGCGTCTTCATCGACGACATCGAGGAGAACGTGGCGGCGGCCCAGGCCGCCGGCCTGGTGGGCCTGCACCACCGCACGGCAGACGAGACGACTGGGCGGCTCACCGAACTGCTGGGCATATCGCTGTGACATTCGCGGTGCCACTGTCCTAGCCTGGAGCGCTGTGGCTGACTATCCGCACCCGTCTAGCCCCGGCCGCTCGGCCAACATGCGGGCCAACCGCCGGACTGACACCAAACCGGAAATGGCGCTGCGCCGCGCCCTGCACCGCCAGGGCCTGCGCTACCGCAAGGATTACCGCCTTGACCTGGACGGAGCTCGGGTTAGGCCGGACATCGCGTTCACGGCCCGCCGGGTCGCCGTCTTCGTGGACGGCTGCTTCTGGCATGTCTGCCCCGAGCACGGCACCAAGCCGGCCGCCAACACCTGGTACTGGGGACCCAAGCTCATCCGCAACGTCGAGCGGGACCGGGCCGCCGACGCGGCGCTGGCGGCCGCGGGCTGGCGCGTCGTGCGGATCTGGGAGCACGAGCCGCTCGACGCGGCGGTCGCCGCGGTCAACGCCGCGCTGGGCCGGTCAGCCGGAACCGCGGCACCCGCCACCGGCGCCCCGGTCATCGTCCCAGAGGACGCCCCGACCGTCGCAGATGATCTTCCTTGATTGTGAAATGCGGCCGAACGACTGACCAGGTGCCCCCGCGCCTGGCACACTCAGGAGCAGATTCTTCTGCGCTGCGGGGAAGTTATGCGCGTTTACCTGCCATTCACGCTTCCGGCACTGGCCAAGCTGCTGATGACCGATGAGGTCGGCCGGCCACCCATGCGCGGTTTCGCCGTCACGCCTGCGCTGCGGGAATGGTATTCAAGCGGCGATATGGAAGAACTGGAGTACATCGCCCTGCTGCACGCCGCGCGGGCGTCCCTGCGCCTGCTGCTGGCGGATCAGTCGGCTCCCCGTCGCCGGGTGGTGCTCGCGGTCGAGGCGCCGGAGGAGCAGCTCGTGGGTAACGCCGGGTTCGACGAACCCGCGCTGGTGGAGGTCAAGAAGGCGCTGTTGCTGCGGCACGTCGTTTCTGGGCATATCGACGACGCGGCCGCCGAGGCGGAGATAGCCGCCGCCATCGCAGCCCTCCCGGCAGCCGACGCCGGCGATGACGACGCGCAGTTCACCGTGGACAGCGCCGAGGGTCACGAGTTGCTCTGGTACGCGACACAGGAACTGCGGCACGTCACCAGCTAGCTCCCACCAGCCCGCGCTCCCCGACAGCCCGCGCTCCCCACCAGCCCGCGCTCCCCGACAGCCGTGCGACGATGAGGACAGCCGCCGTTGATGTCGGTCAAGGAGGGAGCAAAGCCGCAGTGGATGCCGTCACTAACGTCCCCGTACCGGTGAACGAGCCGATCAAGGGCTATGCGCCGGGCAGCCCGGAGCGGGCGGCGCTCGAGCGCAGGATCAAGGAACTCGCCGGGGAGCGGGCCGAGCTGACGCTGACCATCGGCGGCCAGCAGCGCATGGGCGGCGGAGACCGCGTCGCCGTCGTCCAGCCGCACCTGCACCGCCAGGTGCTCGGGGAATTCGCCGAGGCCACCGACGCTGACGTCGCCGCCGCCATCGAGGCGGCCCGGCAGGCCGCCCCGGGCTGGCGGGAACTGTCGTTCGATGACCGGGCCGCGATCTTCCTCAAGGCCGCTGACCTGCTGGCCGGCCCGTGGCGGCAGACCATCAACGCGGCCACCGTGCTCGGCCAGTCCAAATCGGCCTACCAGGCCGAGATCGACGCCGCCTGCGAGCTCATCGACTTCTGGCGCTACAACGTCCACTACGCTCGTCGGCTCATGGCCGAGCAGCCGACCTCAGCGCCGGGCAGCTGGAACCGGCTGGAGTACCGCCCGCTCGAGGGCTTCGTGCTCGCCATCACGCCCTTCAACTTCACTTCCATCGCCGGCAACCTGCCCACCGCGCCCGCCCTCCTGGGCAACGTCGTGATCTGGAAGCCGTCGCCCACCCAGCAGCTTTCCGCGCACTACCTCATGCGCCTGCTGGAGGCCGCAGGCCTGCCGCCCGGTGTGATCAACCTGGTGACGGGCAGCGGGCAGGCCGTCTCCCGGGTCGCGGTCCCGCACGCCGACCTGGCCGGTATTCACTTCACCGGCTCGACCACGACGTTCCAGCATCTGTGGCGGACCGTCGGGGAGAACATCTCCGGCTATCGCGGCTACCCGCGCCTAGTGGGCGAGACTGGCGGGAAAGACTTCGTTATCGCCCATCCGTCGGCCGATCCCGCCGTGCTGACCACGGCCCTGGTGCGCGGCGCGTTCGAGTACCAGGGGCAGAAATGCTCAGCGGCCTCACGCAGCTATATCGCGCGCAGCGTGTGGGACCGGATGCGCGACGACCTCGTCGGCGTCGTCGAGTCGCTGACCATGGGCGACGTCGCCGCCAACCTGTCGACCTTCATGGGCGCCGTGATCGATGACCGGGCGTTCGCCAAGCACGAGGCCGCGATCGGGCGGGCCAGGTCCCGGCCCGCGGTGAGCGTGCTGACCGGCGGCGGCACCGACCGTGAGCACGGCTACTTCGTGGAGCCGACCGTGCTGGAGTCCAGCGACCCCACCGACGAGATCTTCACGACCGAGTACTTCGGCCCGATCCTGGGCGTGCACGTCTTCGAGGACGCTGACTATGACGCCATTGTGGCGCAGGCGGCCGACATCGCCCCGTACGCGCTGACCGGATCGATCATCGCGCAGGATCGGGCGGCCATCGCCCAGGCGACCGACGCGCTGCGGTTCTCGGCGGGAAACTTCTACATCAACGACAAGCCGACCGGGGCGGTCGTGGGCCAGCAGCCGTTCGGCGGCGCGCGAGCCAGCGGGACGAACGACAAGGCCGGCTCGATCTTCAACCTGATCCGCTGGGTGAACGCGCGCACCATCAAGGAACTGTTCGTGCCGCCGGTCGACCATCGCTACCCGCACATGGGCTGACCGGGCGCAGTCGTTCCGAACTACTCGCCTCAGTTCTTTTTGTTAACGATTCGGCGGGCCGGCCGCCGCGGTTAACGGCGGTACGCTCAAGGTGACTGAAACCGTGGCCAACGGGGTCAAGCACCGCAGGCACCGGAGGGTTCGGAGGCTTCATCATTTACCGCCTTGTTCTATGGAACATCGATCTGACCCTGGTAGACGTCGTCAGGGTCTCCCGCGAGGCTTACGCCGAGGCGTTCCGCCGCGTGACCGGGCGCCCGCTGGTGGCGCTGCCTCAGCAAGCGGGCCGGAGCGACTCGGAGATCTTCTTCGAGTCGCTGGCCCTCAACGATGTGTCCACCGGCGGCTCCGAGCAGGGCGGCCAGGAGTTGCTGGCCCGGTATACCCGAGAGCTCACGGCCGCGTTCAGCGCGCGGCGCGACCTGCTGACCCGTAACGGGCGCCTGCTGCCCGGCGCGCTCCAGGCGGCCCGCGCCACGGCCGCGCTGCCGGGCGTCATCCAGTCGGTGCTCACCGGCACGATCAGGCCGAACGCGGCGGAGAAGCTCAGTGCCTTCGGCCTCGCGGACCTGTTCGATCTCGACATCGGCGGCTACGGTTCCGACGTCTACCCCAGGGGATCGCAGTTGCTGGCCTCGCGCAGGGCGGCCGAGGAGAAGTACCGGGTGCAGATCGCCCTGCGGGCCACCGTGTACATCGCCGACTCCAGCCGGGACGTTGAGGCGGCCCGGATCGCCGGCGCGGGATCCGTCGCCGTGGCCAGCGGACGGTCGACGGTGGGGGACCTGCGGGCCGCCGGAGCCGACGTGGTGCTGACCGACCTGTCCGACACCGACGAGGTCGTCCAGGCCGTCGAGCGGCTGACCGGCGTGGGCGCGCATCGGTAACCAGTAAGGCTGGCCGGCCGGCCGAGCCCGGCCGCCGAAGCGCATACTGGGATATAACAGTCCCGTCAACGGCGACGGGTTGTGCAGGAGTGGGGCGACGGCGCGATGATTCGCACTTCGCAGGGGGTACGCAACGGGTTGTGCCGGGGGTTGTGCCGAGGGCGGCCCGGGTATCTCGGGCCGCGTTGCGGCGACCAGCCGGCGGCGCGATGCTGGTCGTTATGCCGACTGACACTAAGTCTCCCGACGATGGCGAACTGCTGGCGGGCCGCGATTACGGCGCCACGCTCTGGGAACCCGACGCCGCCGCCATCGAGCGAGCCAGGATCACTCACTACGCCCGCTGGCTGACCGACGACCGGGGAGTTTCACTCCACGGTGCCTACGACGAGCTGTGGCGCTGGTCGGTCGCCGATCCCGGCCGGTTCTGGGCCTCGATCTGGGACTACTTCGACGTGCTGGGCCGCCGTGGTGACGGGCCCGAGCTCGGTGGCGGCCAGATGCCGGATGTCACCTGGTTCGCCGGGAGCACCCTCAACTACGCGCGGAACGCCCTGCGTCACGCCCGCACCGATCCCGGCCGGATCGCGGTGAGCTATGACTCAGAGGCCGGCCGCGCGGGGGAGCTGAGCTACGGAGAACTCGAGCGGCAGGTCGCCGCTGCCCGGGCGGGCCTGCAGGCGCTCGGCGTCGGCCGGGGCGACCGGGTGGCCGCCTACCTGCCCAACGCCCCGGAGGCGCTGGTCGGGCTGCTCGCGGCGGCGAGCCTCGGCGCCATCTGGACGGCTTGCTCGCCAGATTTCGGCGCGACCAGCGTGATCGACCGCTTCGCCCAGACCTCCCCCAAGGTGCTGATCGCGGTGGACGGCTACGTCTACGGGGGCAAGCGGTTCGACCGCGGCACAGAGGTCGCCGCGATCGCGTCGGCCTTGCCCGGCCTGGAGGCGCTGGTCACCGTCGGCTACCTGAGCGGCGACGATCGGGGTGGCGACTACCTGGACGTTCCGGCCGGCATCCGGCAGCTCGGCTGGGCGGAGTTCGCCCCGGTCGTTCCCGCTGGTGAGCTGGAGTTCGACGAGGTGCCGTTTTCGCATCCGTTGTGGGTGGTGTATTCGTCGGGGACCACCGGACTGCCCAAGCCCATCGTCCACGGCCACGGCGGAGTCGTGCTGGAGCACCTGAAGGCGCTCTGCCTGCATCAAGACCTGGGCTCGCAGCAGGCTCTGGACACCCCGGACACGCTGGACATCCCGGACACCCCGGACGTGTTCTTCTGGTACACCACGACCGGCTGGATGATGTGGAACTACCTAGTCGGCGGCCTGCTGGCGGGCGTCACGGTGGTGCTGTATGACGGCAGCGCCGTGTACCCGGACACCAGCGCCCTGTGGCGGCTGGCCGCCCGGGCCGGCGTCACGTACGCGGGGACCGGGGCCCCGTACCTGCTGGCCTGCATGAAGGAGGGCCTGCGGCCGGCCGCCGAGCATGATCTGTCCCGGCTGCGCGGCATCGGCTCGACCGGATCGCCGCTGCCCCCCGAGGGGTTCCGCTGGGTCTACGACGAGGTGGCGAGCGGGTCGAGCGCGCCGGACTTCATCCTCGGCTCGTTCTCCGGCGGCACCGACGTGTGCACGGGCTTCGTCGGGCCGTGCCCCCTGCTGCCGGTGCGCGCCGGGATCATCTCCGGCCGCTGCCTGGGCGCCAAGGTCGAGTCGTACGACGAGGCCGGGCATCCGGTGATCGGCGTCGTCGGCGAGCTGGTGGTGACCGCGCCGATGCCGTCCATGCCCGTCGGCTTCTGGAACGACCCCGGCGGCGACCGTTACCGGGCCAGTTATTTCGACGACTATCCGGGCGTCTGGCGGCACGGCGACTGGATCATGATCCTGCCGGACGGGGGCTGCGTCATCTACGGCCGCTCCGACGCCACCCTCAACCGGGGCGGCGTGCGCATGGGCACCAGCGAGTTCTACCGAGTCGTCGAGGGACTGCCGCAGGTGGCCGACAGCCTGGTCGTCGATACCGGGCAGCTCGGTCAGGACGGGCAGCTGATCCTGTATGTCGTGCCCGCCGCGGGGCAGTCCGTCGACGACGGGCTGCGGGGCCAGATCACCTCCGCGCTGCGGGCGCAGCTGTCGCCCCGGCACGTGCCCAACCAGATCCGCGAGGTGCCCGGTATCCCGCGCACGCTGTCGGGCAAGAAGCTGGAGGTCCCGGTGCGGAAGATCCTGCTCGGCACGCCCGTCGCCGACGCCGCCGACCCGGACGCGCTGGCCAACCCGGAAGTGCTGAGGTTCTTCGCACCGGAGGGAACAGCGTGACCATCGACCATCGCTCCACGGGCGGCTCAACCACGGGCGGCTCAACCACGGGCCGCAGCTTCGGCGAAGAGGGCGGCCGGCTGACCTACGGCAGCTACCTGCGGGTGCCCGAGCTGCTGGCCCAGCAGATCCCGCAGGTGGTCCCGCCGGCCCACGACGAGCTGCTGTTCATCACCGTGCACCAGGCCTACGAGCTGTGGTTCCAGCAACTGCTGCACGAGCTCACCGCCGTCCGCGATGCGATGACGACCACGCAGCTGTGGCGGGCCCGCCAGCTACTGCGGCGGGCCCACGTCATCGAGCGGCTGCTGGTCAGTCAGATCGACGTACTGGAGACCATGACGCCGCAGGACTTCCTGGAGTTCCGGGCCGCGCTGGCCCCGGCCAGCGGGTTCCAGTCGGTGCAGTTCCGTGAGCTGGAGTTCCTGTCCGGCGCCAAGGATCCCGGTTTCCTGGCCAGGTTCCGGTCGCTCACGCCGGCCGAGCGCCGCAGGCTGGACGGCCGTCTGGCGGAGCCGTCCCTGTGGGATGCCTACCTTGGCCTGCTGGCCTCGCGTGGTCTGCCGGCCGGCGACGACGAGCAGGTCCTGGCCGCCCTGGTCGAGGTGGCCAGGGACCGGGGCCGCCACGACGACCTGTGGCAGCTGGCCGAGGACCTGCTGACCCATGATGAGCTATCGGGGCTCTGGCGGGCCCGGCACGTGCAGATGGTCGAGCGGCAGATCGGCACCAAATCCGGGACCGGCGGCTCAACGGGCGCTCCGTATCTGCATCGGCGCGTTCCGATGAGGTACTACCCGCTGTTGTGGGAATTGCGGGACTGGCTGTAGAGGCGGCGTGCTCGTCGCAGGGCACCGCACTAAGGGAGTGGACGTTCGATGTTGGACAGTGCTGACGGCAACAGTGCTAACGGCAACGGGGCTGGGGGCAACGCTGCGGCCGATGGCCAGCGTGACCTGCTCGGGGCGGCGGCGAAGGCCGTCGGCACGGTGCCCGGAGTCGGCGACGTGCGGTCCTACGTGCGGGCCTACTACCGTCACGTAGCGATCGACGACCTGGCCGGGGCCGGCCCGCTGCGGCTGGCCGCGGTGGCCAGGGAGCAGGCCCAGCTCGCGGCCCAGCGACCGCAGGGCCGGGCGATCGTCCGCGTCCGGCCCGGCGGCGACGCCGCCCTCGATCCAGCCTCCGACGTGATCGACATCGTCACCGACGACATGCCGTTCCTGGTGGACTCGGTCACGATGGAGCTGGCCCGGCACGGCCTATCGGCGCGCCTGGTCGTCCATCCGCAGCTGCGCATCCGCCGTGACGTCACCGGCGCGATGCGCGAGGTGGCCGGGCTGGTCAACGGGGTCGAGCCGACGCTCGACGAGCTGGCGGAGTCGTGGACGCACATCGAGATTGCCCGGCAGACCGAGGGCGAGGCCAAGATCCTCACCGATGACCTGGCCCGGGTGCTCGGCGATGTCCGGGTCGCGGTCGAAGACGGCAACCGGATGCGGGCCAAGGCGCTGTACCTCGCCGAGGGACTCATCGACGAGGCCGCTGGCCGGGAAAGCGGCGCTGGTGAGGACGCCACGGGGGCGGAGTCCGATCAGGAGATCGGCGCGCTGCTGCGCTGGCTCGCTGACGGCCGGTTCACCTTCCTCGGTTACCGCGAGTACGACCTCGAGCCGGGGGCGGGCGGCACCCTCGTGCGTCCCGTGCCCGGCACCGGGCTGGGTATCCTGCGCCACGACACGGCCGATCCCGGCTCGTTCGCCGCACTGCCGCCCGTGGCCGGCGCCAGGGCGCTCGACCCGCAGCGGCTCATCGTGACCAAAGCCAACTCGCGGTCGACCGTGCACCGGTCGAGTTACCTCGACTACGTGGCGATCAAGCGATTCGACGGCAGCGGCCAGGTCGTGGGGGAGCACCGGTTCCTCGGGCTCTACACGCACGTGGCCTTCACCGAGAGCATCACCACCATCCCGGTCCTGCGGCGCAAGCTGGCCGAGGTCCTGGCGGCGACCGGGCTGACCGCCGACAGCCACGACGGCAACTACGTCGCCGAGGTGCTGGAGTTCTATCCGCGCGAGGAACTGTTCATGGCCACCGCGGCGGAACTGGCGGAGGTCGCCTCGGGCGTGCTGCGGCTGCGCGAGCAGCGGCGGACCCGGCTGTTCCTGCGCCGGGACAGCTACGGCCGGTACATATCGTGCCTGATCTACCTGCCCAGGGACCGTTACACGACTCAGTTCAGGCTGGCAGCCCAGGAGATACTCCAGCGCGGGCTCAACGGCTCGCAGGTGGATTACAGCGTGCAGGTCGGCGAGTCGCCCGTGGCCCGCCTGCATATCGTCGTTCGGGCCGAGCGTGGCGAGCCGCTGCCCGACATGGACACCACAGAGCTGGAACGGGCCGTGGCCGCCGCCGCCCGGTCCTGGGATGACGACCTCGCCGACGAGGCGCCGCGCGCCTGCGGCGAGCAGGGCGGCCGGGCGCTGCTGGCGATGGTCAAGGACGCGATCCCGCAGACCTACAAGAGCGACGTCCCGGCCTCGGCGGCGGTCTCCGACCTCGCCAAGATCCTCCAGTTGCGGGCGTCGGGGGAGGACGTCGCGTTCGAGCTGTGGGAGTCGGAGGATTATGTCGGCGGCGTTCCCTTCGAGGGCACCGCGGACTCGGCGGTCAGGGGCACCGCGGACTCGGCGGTCAGGGGCACCGCGGACTCGGCGGCCAGGGCCACCGCGGCGCCCCCGGCCGGCGCCCCCGACCGAGTCTGGCGGCTGACCATCTACCGGACCGGCAGCCCGATCACGCTGACCGACGTGCTGCCGCGATTGCAGCACATGGGGGTAGACGTCGTCGACGAGCACCCCTATGAGTTCCCAGCGGCGGAGCCCTTCTGGATCTATGACTTCGGGCTGCGCCGCCGTCCCGCCGACGCGTCGCGGGCCGTTCCCGGCATGTCGGTGGAGCAGGTCCGGGAGCACGTCGAGGGCGCGCTGGCCGCGCTGTGGCACGGCGTCATCGAGGACGACGGTTTCAACGCCCTGGTGCTCGACGCCCAGCTGAGCTGGCCGCAGGTGGCGGTACTGCGCGCCTACGCCAAGTACCTGCGCCAGGCGGGCACGGCCTTCAGCCAGGATTACATCCAGCGCGTGCTCCGCACCAACCCGACGGTCACCCGGCTGCTGGTCCGACTGTTCGAGTCCCGGTTCGACCCGGCGCGTCAGGCGGGCGGGACCGAGCGCAGCGAGGCCATCGGCGAGGAGATCCGGGGCGAGCTCGACGACGTGGCCAGCCTGGACGAGGACCGGATCCTGCGGACCTACTGGCGCCTCATCATGGCCACCCTGCGCACCAACTACTTCGCCGGCGCCTTCGGCCGGTCTGCCAGCGGGAGATCCCCCGCCCCGTACCTGGTCGTCAAGCTGGACGCGGCGCAGGTGCCGGACCTGCCCGCCCCGCGGCCCAAGTTCGAGCTGTTCGTGTACTCGCCGCGGTTCGAGGGCGTCCATCTCCGGTTCGCCGACGTCGCCAGGGGCGGCCTGCGCTGGTCGGACCGGCGTGAGGACTTCCGCACCGAGATCCTGGGCCTGGCCAAGGCGCAGGAGGTTAAGAACTCGGTCATCGTGCCATCGGGCGCCAAGGGCGGCTTCGTCTGCAAGCAACTGCCCGACCCGGCCGACCGGGAGGCGCATCAGGGTGAAGTCCTGGCCTGCTACCGCATGTTCATCAGCGCGATGCTGGGTGTCACCGACAACCTGGAGGCCGGCCGGGTCGTCCCGCCGGCCCGGGTCGTCCGGCACGACGGCGATGACCCCTACCTCGTCGTGGCGGCCGACAAGGGCACGGCCACCTTCTCCGACACCGCCAACGAGATCGCGGCCAGCCGCGGGTTCTGGCTTGGTGACGCGTTCGCCTCCGGCGGCTCGGAGGGGTATGACCACAAGAAGATGGGCATCACGGCCCGCGGCGCCTGGGAGTCGGTCAAATTCCACTTCCAGACCATGGGCACCGATGTGGCCACCGACGATTTCTCCGTGGTCGGCGTCGGCGACATGTCGGGTGACGTGTTCGGCAACGGCATGCTGCTGTCGCCCCACATCAGGCTCGTGGCGGCGTTCGACCACCGGCACATCTTCATCGACCCCGAGCCGGACGCCGCCGTGGGCCTGGCCGAGCGGCAGCGGCTGTTCGCCCTGCCCCGGTCGTCGTGGGCCGACTACGACCCGACGCTGATCTCGGCCGGCGGCGGGATCTGGCCGCGGTCGGCCAAGTCGGTCCATGTCACGGCGCAGGTCCGGGCCGCGCTCGGGCTGGCCGAAGGGGTCGCTGCCCTCTCGCCCGACGAGCTGATCTCGGCGATTCTGGCGGCGCCGGTCGACCTCCTCTGGAACGGCGGCATCGGCACCTACGTCAAGGCCGCCGCGCAGTCCAATATCGATGTCGGCGACCGGTCGAATGACGCGGTTCGGATCGATGCCGGGCAGTTGCGCGCCAAGGTGATCGGCGAGGGCGGCAACCTCGGGCTGACCCAGGAGGCGCGGATCGAGTACGCGCTGGCCGGCGGTCTGGTGAATACCGACTTCATCGACAATTCCGCCGGCGTGGACACCTCCGACCACGAGGTCAACATCAAGATCCTGCTCGACCGGGAGGTCCGCGACGGCGAGCTGACCCGGGCCGGGCGGAACGCGCTGCTGCCGGAGATGACCGACGAGGTCGGCGCCCTGGTCCTGCGGCACAACTACCAGCAGAACCGGGCCCTGGCCGCATCCCGCGCCCAGAATGCCCTGATGCTGCACGTGCACGCTCGCTACATCCGCAAGCTGGAGCGGGACCGCAGGATCCGGCGGCGGCTCGAGGTGCTGCCCGGCGCCACGGAGATCGCCGAGCGCCGCTCGGCGGGCACCGGGCTCACCGTCCCGGAGTTCGCCGTCCTGCTCGCGCACACCAAGATCGCGGCGACCCAGGACGTCCTGGCCAGCGGGCTGCCCGACGACCCCTACCTGCGGCAGGTGCTCATCGAGTACTTCCCGACCCCGCTGCGAGAGCGCTATGCCGGCCAGATGGGCGATCACCGCCTGCACCGGGAGATCATCACCACGGCCGTGGTCAACGACATGTTGGACAGGTCGGGGTGCACCTTCACGTTCCGCCTGAACGAGGAGACCGGGGCGTCAGTACCCGAGATAACGGCCGCGTGGCTGGTCGTCAGGAAGGTCTTCGACCTCGCCGGGTTCTGGGCGGAACTCGAGGCGCTGGACGGCAAGGTGGATACCTCGGTGCAGATCACGGCGCTGCTAGAGGGCCGTAAGCTATCCGAGCGCGCGGCTAGGTGGCTGCTGCACTCGCGCCGGCAGCCCTTCGACATCTCGCAGACCATCGACTTCTTCGCCGACGGAGTCCTGGCGGTCGGCGCGCGGCTGCCCGGCCTGCTCGCGGGCCGGGACCTGGCCGGATTCGCCGACCGCCGCGAGGTGTTCGCCTCCCGCGGAGTGCCGGCGCGGCTGGCCGACCGGCTGGCCGCGATGGTGCCCGCCTACTCCGCGTTCGACATCGTGGACATTGCCCGCGGCACGGGCCGGCCGCCGGAGGAGACCGCGGCGGTGTACTTCGACCTGGCCGACCGGCTGCAGATCGCCCGGCTGCGGGACATGATCACCGCCCTCCCGCGTGATGACCGGTGGACGACGATGGCCCGCGGCGCGATCCGTGACGACCTGTACGCTGCTCATGCCGCGCTGGCGCGGGACGTGCTGACCGTCACCCAGCCCGGCCTGCCCGGCCAGCGGCTGGCCGCCTGGGAGCAGCGCAACGACTCCGCGGTGCGCCGGGCGGCACAGACGCTCACCGAGATCTGGGAGAGTAACTCCTTCAGCGTCGCGACTCTGTCGGTAGCCGTCCGGGCGATTCGCACGCTGGCGGCGACCAGCGTCCTGCCCGGCTGACCGACGTCCGAACTACGCCCGATCTGCCCCTGAACTGGAGATTTCCGCGCTATGCCCAGGAGATTCGCGTGAGTATGCACAGGTCATCTGCACGAGCCGCCTGCAAGGAACGCCTGCACAAATCACCTGCACGGCGCACCGAATTGTGCATCCCGATACTGGCTGGTAGTCAGCCTCGCGTAGGCTTCTAGCATGGCTATCGACGCTGCGGGCGAGATCTCGGAACTAGTGTCGAAGCTCGCTAGTGTGGAGGCCGTCCTCAACCCCGACGCGATGCGCAAGGAAGCTGACGGACTGCGGGAGCGGTCGGCTGATCCTGAACTCTGGTCGGATCAGGAGCAGGCGCAGGCCGTCACCAGGCGGCTGTCCTATCTGGACGGCGAGCTGGCCCGCCTGGAAGGGCTGCGCCGCCGGCTGGACGACGTTTCGATCATGCTGGAGCTAGCCGAGAGCGAGAATGACGAGCCGACCCGCGAGGAGGCCCTGCGCGAGCTGGCCGGGGTGCGCGGCGAGGTCGATCAGCTGGAAATCCGGACCCTGCTGTCGGGCGAGTACGACTCCCGCGAGGCACTGATCTCCATCACCGCGCAGGCTGGCGGCGCCGACGCGGCGGACTGGGCCGAGGGCCTGCGCCGGATCTACCTGCGCTGGGCCGAGCGGCACGGTTACGCCTCAGAGGTCTACGACACCTCCTACGCCGAGGAAGCCGGGATCAAGTCGACCACGTTCGCGGTCAAGGCGCCGTATGCCTACGGGACGCTGCGCGGCGAGCACGGCACGCACCGGATGGTGCGCATCTCCAAGTACGACAATCAGGGCCGGCGGCAGACCTCGTTCGCAGGGGTGGACATCCTGCCCGTCGTCCAGCAGGCCGATCACATCGAGATCCCCGAGGACGAGATGCGGATCGACGTGTTCAGGTCGAGCGGCCCGGGCGGCCAGGGCGTCAACACCACCGACTCCGCGGTGCGGATCACCCACCTGCCGACCGGGATCGTGGTGTCCTGCCAGAACGAGCGCAGCCAGATCCAGAACCGGGCCAGCGCGATGGCCGTGCTGCAGGCCAAGCTGCTGGAGCGCAAGCGGCAGGAGCAGGCGGCCAAGCTGAACGAACTGCGCGGCGAAGGGGGCCGGAGCTGGGGGACCCAGATCCGCAACTACGTGCTGCATCCCTACCAGAACATCAAGGATCTGCGCACCGGCTACGAGACCGGCAACACCGCCTCGGTCATGGATGGCGAGATCGACGGCTTCATCGAGGCCGAGATCCGCTGGCTGCGCCAGCAGGGTCTGTAGGTCAGCAGGGCTCTAGCGCGCCAGGTGCATCGCGGCCAGGCCGAGCAGCAGCAGCACGAGCACGGCCGCCAGGAGCAGCGGCAGGCTGGGCCCGTGGCCGGACTGGTGGACGTGCTGGCGGGCGAGGCGGCAGACCGGACACCTACCCTCGGCGACCGGCCCAGCGCACTGAGCACAGATCAGATGCTCGCAGCTCATCTAGCTTCCTCCGGGGCCGGCGCCTACCCGGTCACTTCGACGATGTTGGACCTTCCAACCCAGTTTCCCCCCTAGACTGGCCCGAGGCCAACCCAGGGCACCTGTTGATACCCCGAGCTTCCTGGGCTAAGCCTGTCAGCAACTCCCCGACCGTAGTGTGATGGGCCAGTGATCCACTTCGATAACGTCACTAAGACGTACCAGAACCAGAGCCGTCCGGCTCTGGAGAACGTCACCCTTGACGTTGAGAAGGGTGAGTTTGTCTTTCTGGTCGGGCCGTCTGGGTCGGGCAAGTCGACCTTCCTCCGGCTGGTGCTGAAGGAAGAGCGGCCGACCGAGGGCCGGATCCACGTAGCGGGCAAGGACCTGGCCCGGCTGACGAACTGGAAGGTGCCGCACCTGCGCCGCCGGATCGGCTGTGTGTTCCAGGACTTCCGGCTGCTGCCGAACAAGAACGTGTACCAGAACATCGCGTTCGCGCTTGAGGTGATCGGCAAGCCGCGGCGCTTCATCCGCAAGGTCGTGCCAGAGGTGATCGATCTGGTGGGCCTGGAGGGCAAGCGGGACCGGATGCCCGACGAACTATCCGGTGGCGAGCAGCAGCGGGTCGCGATGGCCCGGGCGTTCGTCAACCGACCGATGATCCTGCTCGCGGACGAGCCGACGGGCAACATTGACCCTGCGACTTCCATCGGCATCAT
This sequence comes from Streptosporangiaceae bacterium, assembly GCA_035532295.1. Taxonomy (GTDB): domain Bacteria; phylum Actinomycetota; class Actinomycetes; order Streptosporangiales; family Streptosporangiaceae; genus DASUBV01. The sequence goes on along the minus strand of DATKRH010000274.1, from coordinate 4,750 downwards.
GAAGGTCCTCGACCGGATCAACCGGACCGGAACCACGGTCGTCATGGCCACCCACGATGCGGCGATCGTGGACTCCATGCGCAAGCGCGTCATCGAGCTGGAGTACGGCAAGGTGGTGCGCGACCAGTCGCGCGGAGTCTACGGCCAGGCCTACTAACCGGCCTGCCGGCGAGTTACCGAGGGAATTGCTACATGCGCGCGCAATTTGTGCTCCATGAGGTCTGGATCGGCCTGCGGCGGAACCTGACCATGACCATCGCCCTCGTGGTGGTCGTCGCGATCAGCCTGTCGCTGCTGGGCACCGGGCTGCTGTTCGTTAAGCAGGTCAGCAACACCAGAACCTACTGGCAGGGCAAGGTCCAGCTCTCGGTGTACCTGTGCGCCAGCGGGAGCGCGAGCACGCAGTGTGCCCGGAACGGCCCCGTCACGCCCACGGAGATCGCCCAGGTCCGGCAGGAGCTGCAGTCCGACTCCCAGGTGTCGCACGTCGCCTTCGTCTCCGAGGCGGCGGCCTACCGGCAGTTCCGGCAGGAGTTCGCGGACAACCCCTCCCTGGTCAGGGACACCCTGCCCAGCGAGATCCCGAGTTCCTTCGAGGTCAAGCTCAAGAACACGCAGGCGGACGCTGGTCAGGTCAGCGCGGTCGTGGACGGCGCGCCGGGCGTTGATCAGGTAGTCCAGAACTCCTCGGTCCTCGACAAGTTCTACAAGCTGCTCGGCGGGGCGCGGAACGCGGTGGTCATCATCGCGATCATCCTGATCATCGCCGCGATCCTGCTGGTGGCCAACACGATCCGGCTGTCCGCGTTCAACCGGCGCCGGGAGACCAGCATCATGCGGCTGGTCGGCGCCTCCAACTTCTATGTGCAGCTGCCCTTCCTCATGGAGGGGGTGTTCGCGGGCCTGGTCGGCTGGCTGGTGGCGACCGGGCTGCTGATCGTCGTGAAGTCGCTCCTGCTCGATGGCCTGCAGCAGTATTTCCCGTTCAACGTGCAGCTGAGCACCACCGACCTCGTCGAGGTCGTCATCATCGCGATGATCATTGGCTTGGTGCTGTGCGGTGCCACCTCGTTCCTCACCCTCAGGCGTTACCTGCGCGCGTGAACTGATGGCCGAACAGGGTAAGAAGATCGTGGCCAGGAACCGGCGTGCCCGCCACGACTACCACATCGACGACGTGGTGGAGGCCGGGCTCGTGCTGACTGGCACCGAGGTGAAGTCGCTACGGGATGGCCGCGCGTCCCTCACCGATGGATTCGGCCAGGTGACCGACGGGGAGATCTGGCTGCATGGCGTTCACATCCCGCAATACACGCAGGGCACGTGGACCAACCATGAGCCGCGCCGGACCCGTAAGCTGCTGCTGCACCGCAAGGAGATCAATCGGCTGGCCGAGTCGACTCGGGAACGGGGCTTGACGCTTATTCCGCTCTCGTTGTACTTCAAAGACGGGCGGGCCAAGGTTGAACTGGCGCTGGCACGGGGTAAGCGCACCTACGACAAGCGTCATGACCTGGCCGAGAGGGACGCTGCCCGAGAGGTTGACCGTGCTTTGCGGCGCCGGAGATAGCGAAGTGGCGGATGATGCCGCGCACGCGTAGCCGCGGTACGCATGCCGCCGCTCATCGCGCTCCGAGGCCTGGACCCCAGCGGTCCGGACCGCCGGCGCGAGGAACCCGGGCCAGGGGGGCCGGGAACGGGGACAGACCAGTCGGGGGAAGCAAGGTGGCAGGACTGCCGCGAGCCATGCTCGGCAAGGCAGCCGCCGTCGTGGCGGTCATGGGCATCCTGGGCTTCGGCCTGGTCCGCGGGGGCGGATCATCGGCCGAGCCGGCGGTCCAGGCGTTCTTGCTGGCGTGGGAGAACGGCCAGTACCAGACGGCCGCTACGATGACGACCGGCCAGCCCGCGGTCGTCGCCGATGCCCTCGCGGGGGCATACCGCCAGCTGGACGCGGCCGACCTGGTGATGCAGATGGGCCGGATCACCCAGCATGGTGCCGGGGCCAGCGTGGCCTTCCACGCCTCCGTGGACCTGGGCAGCGGCGGGCTGCGCTGGACCTACCGCGGCAGCTTCGACATGCGCCGCACCAGCGCCGGCTGGAAGGTGCTCTGGAACCCGTCGGTCATCGTGCCGGGCCTGCGGGCCGGAGACCGGCTGACCGTGCTGACGAGCATGCCCAGGCGCGCCCAGATCCTGGATGCCGCCGGACATCCGCTGGCCATCCCCGCGCCCGTCTACGTGCTCGGCGTCCGCCCCGATGACCTGGCCAGCCCGCAGCAGACGGCCGACGCCCTGGCCGATCTCACCGACCTGGACGCCAACCAGGTCTACGGCCAGATCATCGCCGCGCCGTCGAAGGAATTCCTGGGGCTGGTCCGGCTGCCGCCCACCGTCTATACCCGGATGCGCAAGAAGCTCGCGCGGGTGCCCGGCCTGGTCGTGGTGCGGCGAACCGAGCGCCTGTTCGACAGCATCGCGCCGGCCGTCGCCGGGTCGGTCGGCACGGAGACGGCGGCGGTGCTGCGGCAGGATGGCGTGCCATACCGGCCGGGCACCACGGTCGGCCTGTCCGGTCTCCAGGCGGCCTACCAGCGCGGGCTGACGGGCTCGCCCACCACCGAGGTGGTCCTGCAGAACGCGGCCGGCCATCGGGTAGCGGTGTTGCAGCACTGGGCCGGGGCGCCGGGGATGCCGGTCCAGACGACTATTGACGAGCACGTGCAGTCGGCCGCCGATGACGCGCTGGCCGGGCTTCCGGGCTCCGGGGCCATCGTGGCCATCGCTCCCGGCACCGGCCGGATCCTCGCGGTGGCGACGCGCACCGGGGCGGGCATGCCCGCGGTCAGCCCGCTGGCGGGGCGCTACTCGCCCGGTCAGGCCTTCACCATCGTCTCGACGGCGGCGCTGCTGCAAAGCGGGTTCAACACCGCCAGCCCCGTCCCGTGCCGGGCGGAGAACAGCATCGGCGGCCGCCGCTTCTCCAATCAGCCGGCCGAGGCCAACCTCGGCTCCTCGCCGCCGTTCTCCGTGGACTTCGCCCACGCCTGCGGGACGGCGTTCGCCGGGCTCTCCGAGCAACTGGACGCCAAGGACCTGGCCGTCGCCGCGAAAGACTTCGGAATCGGGGCCAGCTGGCAGCTCAAGGTCGCCAGCTACCCCGGCACCATCGGGAACCCGGTGGGCTACGGCCAGGTCGCCGCCACGTCGATCGGCGCCGGCGACGTCCGGGTCAGCCCGCTGGACATGGCGCTGGCCGCGGGGCTCGTGCAGTCCGGGACCTGGCATGCGCCCGCCCTGGTCACCGGCCTGTCCGATCCGAGTTCCGCGCCAAGCAGGCCGTTCAGCGGCGGGATCGTCACGTCCTTGCGCGCGCTCATGCGGGCCACCGTCACCAGGGGCGCGGGGGCGGCGGCGAACGTCCCCGGCGGCAAGGTCTTCGGGCAGGTCGGAGGCTCCGCGCTCGGGTCCGGCGTGACGGGTCTGCGCTCCACCTGGTTTGTCGGCTATCAGGGGAAGATAGCCTTCGCGGTCGTTGAGTTCGCTAAATCGGCAAATGTCTCGGCCGCGCCGCTGGCCGGCCAGTTCCTGCGAGATCTCCGGGGCTGAGCGTGGCTCGCCCGTTACCTGCTTTTTGACAACACGGAGCAACCATCTGACCGCATAGCGACGTCCTTCTTAGTGACTGGGGTGCCGCTTGGGGGGTTGCGGCCCAGTCGTGATGAGAAACCGGGCCTCATCTCGGGGGAGGCCCGGCATAGGACCGGCCCCGACCCTGCCGGTCGACCCCCGTGGGCGCATCTGAGGCCACCGCCGGCGCTCACGGGGGCCTCCTCATCACCTCTGATGGATGCCCGGTGGGGTCCGCGCTCTGCGGATGACCTACCGGGCGTTCTGCGCTCGTGGCGGCGTTATATCATGAATACTAGCGTTATGTCTGGATCGGCCTCGCGGACGCGGGCATAACCGCCCGCCCGCCGCTGTTGGACCCTGTAGAGCGCATCCGGTATTGTGCTCTGTACAACTCAAGAGGGGGTGACAGGCTTCGACTTCGGTAGTTGATCCAGGGGAAGCGGGCCGAGGGTTGCGATTTCTACCTCGTAAATCCAGTGATCGCAAACCAATAAGTGCCAATTCAACGCGCACTCACCTCGCCCTCGCGGCCTAGTAACCGCGAGTTAGAGGTTGTCAGCCTGGGAGTTCCTCCGGCCCGGTGTCTGGCATCAGCAAGGAGGATCTACCGTTTAGCCCGGTCGCGGGACTAGGCGGGACATCAAACAGCGACTGAGCCCGTCGGCAGCTTGCCTGCGTGACTGCCGGGGCCGAGAAAAACACAGCAGGCTGCGCCCGGAGAAGCCCTGGTGATGTACTGAAGGACGCGGGTTCGATTCCCGCCACCTCCACTCGTGATTCTGATCGCGTCATCGCTGGTCAGGCCGTCTGTGGTCGTTCGCAGCTGACGGTAATCGAATTGTCCAGCGATGATTTCGCTAGCCGCACGCGTTACATGTGACGTGGAACACATGGCTGGAGTATCGGAAGCAACGTCGGTGCGAGCTCGGGTTCGTGCCCACCGGGCTCGACTTCGAGCCGAGGGGCTTCGACCGGTTCAGATCTGGGTGCCCGACGTCCGCTCGTCCCAGTTCGCGGCCGAGGCCCACCGTCAGTCGGCGATGGTCGCGTCCTCACCCGAGGCTCTCGGAGACCAGGAGTTCATCGAGGCCATCTCGGCCGACGAGGAGTGAACCGT